>DATFXS010000943.1:0-19252 GCA_035315605.1 Polyangia bacterium | reverse complement strand
GTGAAGGTCGGGGGCGCCGTCGTCGACACGTACCTGGCGCCGCTCGGGTTCCGCACGGTGGCGTTCAACGCGAACACCGGCTTCTCGCTGAACGGCCAGAACATGAAGATCCGCGGCGTCAACATGCACCACGACCTCGGCGCGCTCGGCACCGCGGTCAACGTCCGCGCGATTGAACGCCAGGTGCAGATCCTCCAGACCATGGGCGTCAACGCCATCCGCACCGCGCACAACCCGCCCGCGCCGGAGTTCCTGGACATCACCGACCGGCTCGGCGTCCTCGTGCTGGATGAGGCGTTCGACACCTGGACGCAGACCAAAACGGCGAATGACTACGGCCTCTATTTCGCCACCTGGGCCCAGCGCGACATCCAGGCGATGGTGAAGCGCGATCGCAACCATCCCAGTGTCATCTTCTGGAGCATCGGGAACGAGGTCGGCGGCTCGACGACCACGACGGCGATGAACCTGATCAACTGGGTCAAGGCGATGGACGGCACCCGTCCGATCACCTGGGCGTCGAACAAGATGGGCGGCCCGCACGTCGGCGAGGGCGACGACCGCAACGTCGCCAAGCTGCTCGACGTGGCGGGATACAACTACGCGCCGTACGCCGGCGACTACGACGCCGACCACACGATGAACCCGGGCTGGAAGCTGCTCGGCACCGAGACCTCGGCCGCCGTGCGCACCCGCGGCGTCTACCACACGCCCGCCGACACGCTGACCAAGGCGACCTCGATGTCGATGGCGGACCGGCAGTGCTCGTCCTACGACAACGAGGCCACGAACTTCGGCGACAGCGCGCAGAACTCGTACACCTACGATGCCTCGCGCGCGTTCGTCGCCGGGTCGTTCATCTGGGCCGGCTTCGACTACATCGGCGAGCCGACGCCGTATTCGTCGTGGCCGTCGAAGAATTCGTATTACGGCGCCATCGACACGGCCGGGTTCCCGAAGGACGTCTACTACTTCTACAAGAGCCGCTGGACGACCGCGCCGATGGCCCACATCCTGCCGCACTGGAACTGGACCTCGGGCACGACCGTGACGGTTTTCGTCTACAACAACTGCGACAGCGTCGAGCTGTTCCTCAACAACGCCTCGCAGGGTTCGAAGACCTCGTCCGGCACATCGCGTCTCGAATGGAGCGTGGCCTGGGCGTCCGGCACGCTGCGGGCGGACTGCAAGGTCGGCGGCAACGTGGTCGTCAGCGATCAGGTCGCGACGGCGGGCGCCGCGTCGCGCGTCGCGCTGTCGGCCGATCGGACGACGATCAGCGCCGACGGGCGCGACCTGGTCTTCGTCACCGGCGACATCCAGGACGCCAACCGGGTCTTCGTCTCGACCGCTGCCAGCTCGGTGGCGTTCACCGTCTCTGGGCCGGGCCAGCTGGTCGGCGTCGACAACGGCAACCCGATCGACACGACTTCATACAAAGGATCGAGCCGCAGTGCGTTCAACGGTAAGGTGCTGGCGATCGTCCGCTCCACCGGAGCGGCGGGCAGCATCACGATCAGCGCCAGCTCGTCGGGGCTGACGGCCGGGTCGGTGACCGTCACCGCTCAGTGAAGAAATCCGGCCCGGCGGCCGCTTTTGGGCCTTCTCATTTCTCGCGGAGCATGTTCTCATTTCTGGCGGTCACGCAGTTTCCTGGTCGCTTTCAAAAGGGAACCGCCACGTAATGGCAATGCAGTCCTTATCTCCTATGACGCGTCGCCGGCGTGTCGATTGGCCGCTGATCCTCGGGCCGCCCGGGCGTGAACCGCCCGCGCCGAAGGTGGTCGAGAGATCCATTCGCGGCCAGCTGGCCGCGCTGCTGTCCGCGTTCGACGACATCCTGTCGGTCGAGAACTCCGACGCCATCATCCGCCGCTCGGTCGAGGTCGCGCGCACGAAGATCGGTCTTCCGCGCGTGGCGATCTTCCTGTTCGACGGCTCGCGAAAGATGATGCTCGGCACCTGGGGATCGGATCTGCAGGGCAACATCGTCGACGAACATCAGATCATGTACGCGCTCAGCACGCCCGATCGCGAGGCGCTCCGCCGCGCGAAGGAAGAGGGCGCCCACTTCACGGTGTTCGACGACTGTCCGATCGTCGAGCATCACGGCGGCGAGACGCGCGTGGCGGGCCGGGGTTGGGTCGCCTGGACGCCGATCCTGTCCGTCCACGCGCCGATCGGGATGATGTTCAACGACGCGGGGTTGTCGGGCGCGCCGGTCGACGAGACCAAGCAGGCGTACGCGGCCATCCTCTGCTCGCTGCTGGGAACGATCCTCGATCCCGTGCGCGGCGTGCCGGGCGCGGGGAAGGACATCGCCGCCGACACCAAGGGGCGGCGACTGGTCACGTCGGCCGCCGCGATGCTCGCCGAGAATCCGGAGATCGACGCGCGCACCATCGCGCGGCGGCTCGAGATCAGCGTCGGCTGGTTCGCCCGCGTGTTCAAGGCGGAGATGGGCATGTCGCTGGTCGAGTACCGGAATCGCCTGCGCCTGGATCGGGTCGACGCGCTGCTGGAGCAGGGTCGCACCACGCTCTTGCAGGCGGCGCTGCGGGCCGGCTTCGGCAGCTACGCCCAGTTTCACCGTGTCTTCCGCAGCATTCGCCACGTGACGCCGCGCAAGTTCCTGCAGCGCAAGACGTAGATCCGGACGACAATGCGCCCGAGCGCGATGCGGACGCGACGTCGAATCGACTGGCCGGAGATCCTCGCGCCCGGCGCGCCGCGCCCGACCTGGAAGAAGGCGCCCGCGCGATCGGAGACCGTCGGCCTGTTGCGTGGGCTGGCGTCACTTTTCCGCGCGCGTCACCCCGACGATCTGGCGAAACGGGCCGTCGAGCTGGCGCTCGGAAGCATCGGCCTGGTCCGCGCCGGGCTGTTCTTCTTCGACGATCGCCTGGATCTGATGGTCGGCAGCTGGGGCACCGACCTCCGGCGGAAGGTGGTCGACGAGCACTACGCGATGTTCCGCGTCGGCGAGGAGGGTCGCTGGGTCTTCCAGCGCGCGATCTCGGGCGAGGCGCTCTGGACGGTGGTCGAGGACTGCCCGATCATCGTCAACGATCCGACCCGCACGCGCGTGGTGGGGCGCGGCTGGGCGGTCTGCACGCCGATCTGCGCGGCCGAGCGGCCGCTCGGTGCCCTTTATAATGATGCGGGCCTGACGCGCGCGCGCGTCGACCCGGGCAAGCAGGCGAGCGCCGCGTTTCTCTGCGCGCTGGTCGGGATGCTGCTGGCGGAGATGCCGCGCGCGCGCGCCCGCAGCTTCGTGTCGGGATCGGCCGCGCCTCATCCAGCGGTCACCCGGGCGGCGCGGCTGCTCGCGGATGATCCGTCGCTGTCGGCGTCCGACCTCGCGGCGCAGCTGCAGGTCAGCGCCGGCCGTTTCGCGCGCGTGTTCAAGAGCGAGATGGGCACGTCGCTGGTGCGTTACCGCAACCAGCTTCGGCTGGAACGTTTCGTCGGCATCATGGAGTCCGGCGGCCGCAACATGCTGGACGCCGCGCGCGAGGCCGGCTTCGGCAGCTACGCCCAGTTTCACCGCGTCTTCCAGGCGCTGCGCGGCCGGACGCCCCGCGCCTACCTGGGGCGCGCGCGGGCGCACGGGCGCGCCGGGCGCCGATCCTAGCGGTCGAGCTGGACCCACCGCCAACCTCGCATTTGTGTCGGTCGCTTCTCGTTTGTGGCGATCGAAGATCAGCGATCCCGGGCCGCGGAATTAAGACCTCAATGCAACCAACCGCCTCGCCTCCCGGTGGCAGATCTATTCCTTTTCCGCCCAGACCGGGTCAATCTGCGGCCATGACGAGTGCTGCCCCCGGCATGGCCATCAACGGTTCGGAGTCGCTCGGCGCGCACGAGGTGCGGAAGGTCATCTTCGCGTCGTCGCTGGGCACGGTGTTCGAGTGGTACGACTTCTATCTGTACGCGACGCTGGCGCCGTTCTTCGCCGGGCTGTTCTTTCCCAAGACGAACGCGACGGCGGCGCTGCTCGGCAGCTTCGTCGGCTACGCGGCCGGCTTCCTGGTGCGGCCCTTCGGCGCGCTGGTGTTCGGGCGAATCGGCGATCTGGTCGGACGCAAGTACACATTCCTGATCACGATCATGGTCATGGGCCTGTCGACCGCGCTGGTCGGCGCGTTGCCGACCTTCGAGAAGGTCGGTTGGCTGTCGCCGATCCTTCTCATGGTGCTGCGGCTGTCGCAGGGGCTCGCGCTGGGCGGCGAGTACGGCGGCGCGGCGACCTACGTCGCCGAGCACGCGCCCGATTCGAAACGCGGCCTGCACACGAGCTGGATCCAGACCACCGCAACGCTCGGCTTCTTCATTTCGCTGCTCGTCATTTACGCCTGTCGGGCGAACATGGATGCGAAGGCGTTCACCACCTTTGGGTGGAGGATCCCGTTCCTGGTGTCGCTGCTGCTGCTGGCGATCTCGGTGTACATCCGCCTCAAGCTGAACGAGTCGCCGGTCTTCCTGCGCATGAAGTCGGAGGGGAAGGGGAGCCGCCAGCCGATCCGCGACAGCTTCGCCAACTGGCCGAACGCGAAGATCGTGCTGCTCGCGCTGTTCGGCGCGGCGGCCGGACAGGGCGTGGTCTGGTACACGGGGCAGTTCTACGCGCTGTTCTTCCTGACCACGACGCTGAAGCTCGACTGGAGGACGTCGTACGGCATCGTGGCGTGGGCGCTCGCGCTCGGCACCGGGCTGTTCATTCTCTTCGGCTGGCTGTCCGACAAGATCGGCCGCAAGAAGATCATGATGGTCGGTTGCCTGCTGGGGGCGGTCACCTATTTCCCCCTGTTCAAGGCGATGACCAGCGCGGCGAACCCCGCGCTGGAGCGCTTCGCGGCATCGACGCACATCACCGTCACGGCCAGCGGTTGCAATGTGCACCTGTTCCCGACGCCAGCGACCGTCTACAGCCCCTGCGATAAGGCGACCGACTTTCTGGCGAAGAGGAGCCTGTCGTTCGAACGGATCGAGGGTGTGCCGGGCACGGCGCCGATCACGAACATCAACGGCGTCGTGATCACGGGCGTCGACGAGGCGAAGGTGGTCGCGACGTTGAAAGCGCTGAAGCCCGATCTCTTCGTCGACGACGGCCCCGCGCTCGCCAAGCCCGACCCCGCCAAGATGGCGATCCCGAAAGCGAACCCCGCGGACGTCAACAAGGGCCTCCTGATCCTGCTCGTCCTGATTCAGGTCGTCTTCGTGACGATGGTCTACGGACCGATCGCGGCGTTTCTCGTCGAGCTGTTCCCGGCCCGCATCCGATACACCTCGATGTCGCTGCCGTATCACATCGGCAACGGCTGGTTCGGCGGCATGCTGCCGCTGACCGCCGCGGCGCTCGTCGTTGCCAACGGGAACATCTACGCGGGGCTCTGGTATCCCGTCGTCGTCGCGGCGTTGAGCTTCCTCATCGGGACGCTCTTCATCCGCGAGACGCGCGACCACCGCATCAGCACGCTGTAGTCGCTAGCGGTTCTAAGCGGGGCGGCGCTCCACTCGCTGCGGGGTCCTGTCGCTCCGGCTGCCTCCCCGCCGAGACTTCCTCCCGCCCCCGCCGAAGAGTTGAGCGAGCGGAAGCGATTTACGAGATGCGCGCTAAGGGCGTCGGACCTACTGCGGGCCGGCGCCGGCCATCACGGCGGCCTGCACGCTGGATGCGGCGTCCAGCGTGTACGTGTACGTCGGCATCGTGAACGCCGTGCCGCCGCCGCCCGTCGCCAGGTTGCCCGATGTGTTGGTGAGCAGGTTGGCGTTGGTGCCGGTGGTGGGGGCGGTGATGTACGACGTCATCTGATCGGCCGTGCTGTTGAATTGGGTCGGGTTCTTGACGCCGACGAAGGCGTTGGCCTCGGCCAGGATCATCGCGTCCATTCCGGCGCGGATGCAGTAGTTGGAGGCCGTCGAGGACCAGAGGTTGTTGAACAGGTGGTTCTTGCCATAGCGGACGCGCGGCTGGCGCTCGACGACGTTGTCCGCCCACCAGTTGTGGTGCCAGGTGACGTTCAGCTTGCCGACGTCGCCCGGCGAGTTGTCGCCGCCGCCGACCAGGCTGCTGTAGCGGTGGCCGGCGCCGCCCGTCGAGTCGCTGCCGGTGTTGTCGGTACGCGGCGTGTAGTGGAACTTGGTCCACGACACCGTCACCAGATCGGCGCCCAGGGTGATGTCCAGGTTGCCGTCGGTGCCGTCGGAGATGTCGTCGTGGTCGAACCAGAGGTGGCTCCCCTGCTCGACGGTGATGGCGTCGTTGCCCGAGGAGCAGCCGACTGACGACGTGTAGCTCGGATCCAGCGAGCAGTCGCCGACCGCGTACCCGACGATCTTGATGTTACGGATGATGACGTTCGACGAGCCGACCACGTCGAGGTGGCCGTGGATCTCGGCGCCACACAGGCCGACGATCGTCTTGTTCGATCCGATCTTGATCGACGCGTTCGGCAGCTTGGCGGTCACGTAGATGACCGCCGCGCCGCTGCCTCCGGCCGCCGAGCTGAGCGCCGCCGTCGTCGACACCATCTGCGGCGTCGCGCTGCCGCCGCCGGTCGTGCCGGTGCCCCAGCCGACGAGCGGGCTGGCCGCCGGCGGCGTCATGCAGTCCGAGCTCGAGCCGCCGGTGCCGGTGCTCCCGCCGGTTCCGGTCGAACCACCGGTGCCGGTGCCGGCACCGCCGCCGCGACCCGTGGTGCCAGTACCCGCGGCGCCGCCGCGACCCGCGGTGCCGCTGCCGCCCGAGCCGCCGCGGCCGGCTGCGCCACCGGCGCCGGTCGTACCGCTGCTGCCGGTCGTACCGCCGCCCGACCCGGCGGTGCCGCCGCTTCCCGTCGCCGTGCCGCCGTTGCCTGAGCCAGCCGTTCCGGGCGCGCCCGCACTCCCGGCCGTCCCCGATCCGCCGCTACCTGTGGTGCCGCTCACACCTCCCGCCCCGCTGTTGCCGGCCGCGCTGCCGCCGCTCCCCGTTCCGCTCACGGTGTCGGAGTTGGCGCACGCACCGACGAGCAGGCAGGCGAGAGCGCCGATGCGCGCGGCGTGTGACGACGACGACGCTGCGCGATAAGGGAGAGGATGACGCATGCGCGATGACCTCCGCGGGGAATGGGTTCCCGGCCAATGCCGCCGCGGCTCACCGTCGATCACGAAATCGCTTCCGTCGGAAGACGCGCTTCTGCTACCGTGTTGACCTCTCCATCGTGGAGGTGGGTCGTGGAAACATGTCGTTGATGAACGCACAAATAGAAACAGCCTTTTCGGGCTGCCGCGGCTTGTCCGCGTGGGTGCGTCCGTCCGTGGTTTCCTGACCCGGCGTTCGCACCTCGCCCGAATCAGGTCTGATGGCGATCGGTGCTCGCGTGCCGATCAGGTCCACGTCAGCACGACGACATCTCGGGCGGGAGCAGTCGGACGTGGGGCCCGGTGCCTCCCATTCGCCGCCAGAGCGGGGGCACCTTCGGGTCGGCGCCTTCTGGCGCCGCAAAGCCGCGTGCCGTCGACCGTGGAAGACCGGCGAGCGCTCCGTTATGGGTGAACTTTCATGTCACCCAAACCGGAGTGCCTGACGGCCTTCCCGCCTGATTCGATCGTTCGCGGAACCTTGCCGCCGCCGTGACCCTGGCGCGCGGGCGGAGCGGCTCTTGCTCTGCCTGCCATGAATGGGGGAACGTCGGCAGGCGGTTTCACGCCGCGGCCGGGTCGCGGCAGTCCGAAGGAACTTATTTTTTGAACGACATCGAGATCTGGGGACGACTGACACGGGGCGAGACGCGGGATGCGTCGCGCCTGGTGGCCGATCTGCGCGCGCTGTCCGCGCTGGACGACATCCGCCGCTGCGTCTTCATGGGCCTGGTCGAACCGCTTGCCGGGCATGACGACCCGGAGGTCCGCGAGGCGGCGATCGCATTGCTGGCGGGCGCGCACGGGATGATCGGGCTGCGGCGCCTGGTCGCCGCGCTGGATGACGGCGACGCGCGCGTTCGCAGCGCGGCGGTGCATGCCCTGCGCGCGTCGGCGAATACACAACCCAATCGCTGGACGCACGCCGTCTTCCATCCGCGGGCCGACGTCCGGAACGCGGCGCTTCGCCTCGGTGGGCCGCTCTGGACCGAATCGTTCGGCGCCTATCTGCGGACGGATCCGGATCCCGAGAACGCGGCCCTGGCGCGGAAGTGCTCCTGGCCGAAAGAGGCGCTGGCGCTGGTGATCGACATGTTCGCGCGCCGGGTGGCGGGTGCCGAGGAGCTTTCCGGGCTCGTCTGCGGAACGCCGCCCGGCGAGCTGGCCCGGTTCCTGGCCGCGCAGACGCCGGGGACCATCGAGGTCATCCTGCGGGCGGCGATCGAATATCCGACCGCGCGGCGGGAGACGTGCACCGTCCTCGCAAAGGCGGCGCTCGGTCGCCGCCAGGTGGACGTGCGGAAGCACCTGGTGGCGGCGCTGCTCGCCAGTCGCGCGCTCGGGCCAGACGCCGTCGCGCTCGCGTGCCTGCTCGACCTGCGCCTTCTCTCGTCGCCCGCGATGTCGGCGGAGGTGCTGCCCGTTTTCCAGTGGTGGGTCTGGCGCCTGCGCGACGTCATCCCGAAGTTTCGCGGCAAAAAGCAGATGCAGTCGCTGCTGGAGCTGCCCCTTTTCCGCGACGAGGCCGGGGCGCCCCGGCTTTCGGCGGCGGCCGCGCTCTGCGGTCTCTGGCCGGGCCGGCCCCTTCATACGCTGGTCCGTCACTTCGGCGAGGGCGCGGTCGTCGACACGCTGTGCGCCGATCCGGAGCACTGGGACGCCGTCTGTCGCTTGCCGGTCGAGACGCCGAACGAGGCGCTCCGCCTCCTCAGCGTGATCTCGGCGCGCAACCGGCTGATCTGGCGGCAGCTCGCCGCCATCTCCCTCACGCACTGGTCCGCCGATCGACGGGACGCGTGCGCGGCCGTCCTGGATTACGCCGACGACGCCGAGCTCGGCGACGTGCTGGAAGGCTTTCTCGATCGCGCGAACGACATGGACGAGAAGGCGATGGGGCGGGTGGTGGCGAATCTGGGGCACCTGCTGCGGCTGCGATTCAGCGTTCGCGATCCCCTGGTCACCGTCGATCGCCTCCTCACCCGGGCCAGTCCGACCGGCAATCCGGCGGTTCGACTGCTCTACGTGCTGCTGAGGGGGCTGCCCGAGGCGGACGTCGTGCGCCTGGTCCAGCGCCTCACGTCCGCGCAGCAATGGCAATTGATTCGCCTCACCGAGACGCAGATGCCGGTGCTGACGTGGCCGCAGGAGCTGGCCCTGGCGGCCGTCCTGCGCGACGCGGAGAACCAGCACGTCCGTCGCTGGGCCGCCCGTCTACTCCGAGGCGTCGAGGTCGGGCTACGGACGGCGCGACCGACCATCACCGCCGTCCACGTGCTGACCGATGCTGAGGCGAATCAGATCGCGAACTGCCCGGAGAGCGATCTGGAGAAGTCGCTGGCCAGCGCGCTGAAGGCGCCGACGCGCGGGCTGTGCGCGGCGCTGTTCAGGCGTCCGGGGCCCGACGCGCCGTCGCCGAGCGTCTGCGCCGCCCTCCTGGCCTGCGGCGATCCGCTGCCCGACATTCACGAGGCGTTCGAACGGTTCGCCGGCACCGACGTCACGTTTCTCTCCAACCTGAATCAGGCAGCCGTGACGCTGTGGCAGGGGAATCCGGGGCTCCCGCCCCTCGGGCACGCCTGGCTGCATCGCTGGGAGCAGCACGCGTTCGCGCTGGCGGCCTGGCTCGAAGCGGCGGGCATCTTCTCGCGGTTCGCCGAGATCGCAGCCTCGCCGCCCGGGGTGATCCGCGAGCAGCTGTGGGAGGCGCTGGGCCACGTCGCGCTGCTGTTTCGCTATCGCGAGCCGGCGAGACTCAAGCTCTGGGCGGGCGCGGGGATCCTCGTGTACCTGCTGCCGGCGCTGGGCGGTCCCGACAGCGCGGGCGTCGCGAAGATCATCGTCGGGCTGGTCGAGGCCGGACATGTCAATGACCAGCTGCCGCGGATCCGCGAGCGGATCCTGGAGGTCGCGGCGGATCTCGATCGCGAGACGCGCTACCGCCTGAGCGGGCTGGCGCGCTTCGACGGCATCCCGGAGGCGGTGCGACGGACCGGCGGCGAGAAGCCGACGCCTGGCACCGTCGACGAGGTGAGGCGGTCGACCGATCCCGGCACGTTGCTGCGCATCTGCCGGGAGCAGAACCGGACCCTCGTGTCCGAGGCGGTGCTCCGGATGATCGAGCTCGGCCCTGCCGCGGGCCCCGCCTTCCGGATCTTGGCGCGGGAGTGGCCGCGACTGCCGTGCCCGGTGCAGATCGCGGAGAGCATCGCGCTGTGGACGGACGAGGACGCTATCGCGATCGTGCGCGAGCTGGTCTCCGATCCCGGCTTCAGCCCCGAGGCGCGCTTTCGCGCAGCGCGCGGCCTGGTCGAGCGCGGCGAGGCGCGATTTCTCGAGGACGCGCTGGTCGCCGCCGTCGTGGACGATCCATCCGCGTGGTTCCGGCCCCTCGACTGGGCGATCCTGGTGCATTACGCGGACCCGACGGTCTGCGCGCTGGCGCTCGTCCAGTCGCCCCATCCGCATGCCTACCAGAGCGCCGTCGAGCACCTGCTGGGGCAGACGCATTCGGCGCCGATCGCCGGCGGCCTCCGGGATTTCCTGGCGGCGGGCCCGGCGCGGCCCCTCTACCTGCGCCGTCGGGTCGCGCGCAAGCTGCTCGCGCACGGCGACACCTTCGGCGTGCCGGTGATCGCCGACGAGCTGCTCGACGAACGCGAGAAGGCGGACGTCGATCTGCTCGGCTCGCTGCCGCCCGCGCTGCGCGAGTCGGTGATGCCGGCGCTGACCGCCGCCTCGCTGATCGCCGGCGATCGACTGGTGAGCGGACGGCGGATCATGGAGCTGACCAAGTGCATGAAGCTGAGCGTCGCGTGCGTTCAGAACGTCTTCATGCAGCTGCTCGAGCACAGCGCGGAAGGCACCGTCCGCGGCGAGGCGGCGCAGCTGGCGGCGCCGAGCCCGGGCCGCGACGCGAAGCTGACCGCGCTGGCCCGCACGTTCGCCTGGGGTATCAGGCGCGGGCGCGACCTGACGGGCCGGCTGTTTCGCATCCACATGACGGCCAAGCGGCAAGATCTCGGCTACACCTTCCTGACCGAGAGCCGCGTGTTCGTCTCGCCGCTGCCGATCCTGCGCGGCGACCACTACGCGCAGGCGGTCGTCGAGGGCCTGATCCTGCACGAGTTCGGCCACCACCTGTACCACACCGGCGAGGAGGCGCAGCAGATCTGGACGCGCGCCCAGAAGGAGGGGATCGGTCCGCTCCTGAACCTGATCGCCGACGAGCACCTGGAGAGGAACCTGCGCGCGCTCGACGCGGCTCACGGCGATCGCCTGAAGCGGCTCGGCGCGCATGCCTTCCTGCATTCTCCGCGCGAGGTGAACATCCAGCAGCTGCTCGACGCCACGCTGGGCGCCGCCTTCGAGGTTCTCACGTCCGTCACGCTCGGCGTCGCGTACGAGCCCTCGTCGGTCGAGATCGGGAGCGGCACGCTGCTGCACGTGCTCGGCAATCGTGAGGGATCGTTCGCGCGCTTCATTCGCGCGCTGCGCGTCGGCCAGGGGAACCGCTGGAACGACCCGGTCGTGGAGAAGGCGCTGGCCCATTTCGGCTCCGGCTTCCGGCGCCTCGACATGAGCGGTCTGTACGAGATCGCGGTCGCGATCGCGCGCCTGTTCGGGGGCAGCAGCGCCGTCGCCAACATGTTCGGGGGCCACGAGTCGATCCCCTGGTCGGAGCTGGAAGGACAGCGCCACGGCGACAACATCAGCGACGAGGAGGTCCAGCGCGAGGTCGATCGGATCCTCGATCCGCGGCAGCTGCGCGAGGGCGCGCGCGACGGGAAGAACGATCGCTTCTCTCTCAACGTCAACCCGAAGGAGGACTTCGACCGCATCGAGCAGGTCGAGCGCCTGCCCTACGATCCGGCCAGACACCGCCCCGTCGCCACCAGCGTGCGGCGCCATTCGATGCGGCTGCGCGACTTCCTCGACCGCCTCGGGCGCGCCCTGGTTCCGCGGCGCGGCCGCCTGCGCGGGCGGGCCTTCGATCGGACCCGCACGCGGGCGGTCGTCACCCGGCGCGATCCGCGCATGCTGGTGGCGCGCGAAACCGAGACCGCCAATGACGTCTTCGTCGGTACCCTCATCGACTGCTCGTCGTCGATGAGCGCGTTCGACAACATCGACAAGGCGAAGATGTTCGGGGTGCTCGTGGCCGAGGCCGTGCGCGACCTGCCCGGCGTCGAGGCGCGCTTCTTCGGTTTCACGCACCGGACCATCTTCGACGCCGGCGACGGGGGCCGCTGCGCCGTGACGTCCATGAAGGCCGACGGCGGCAACAACGACGCCGCGGCCCTCTACCACGCGGCGCGGGTCGCGTCCGCGTCGCCGCGGCGAACGCGGGTGCTGGTGATGATCAGCGATGGTCTGCCGACCGAATGCTCGACCGCCGCGCTGCGCGCGCTGGTGAAGAATCTGGGCCGGCGCGGCTACATCTGCGCGCAGGTGGCGGTGCACCCGCTGGAGGAGATCTGCTTCCCGAACTACGTCCTCCTCGACAACAAGAACCTGGACCAGTCCGTCGCGCGGTTCGGCGAGCTGATCATGAAGCTGGTGAGCCGCGGTCAGGCATAATGCGTTGATTCGATGAGCGGACAGAAGCTGACGGTCGAAGAGCTGACGATCGGCAAGACGATGGAGGCCACGCTGTGGCCCAATCCGTCCGAGGACTCGCGCTACAAGTACCGCGCCACGCACCTCGACGGCCGGCGCGCCCCCAAGGTCGTGCTGAGCAACGACGCGCGCATCGTCGCCGGCGCGCCGTGCCTGGTCCGCATCATCGCGATCAACAAGCCCGAACGCCCCGACCACGGCCACATCGAGGTCGAGTTCGTCAAACCCGCGCCGTTCCGGATCGAAGGCGTCTACCTGGACCCGGGCGTCGCCAAGCAGCTGCAGGTGCTGCTGGAGAGCGGCCTCAACATTCTCCTCGACGGACCTCAGGGCTGCGGCAAGACCGTGCTCGCGCGATCGATCGCCCAGAGCCTCGGGATGGAGTTCGTGTTCTTCAACTGCGGCGCCGTCGTGGAGGCGACCGACTTCTTCGCGACCATCCAGGTGCGCGCCTCGTCGACCGGCGCCCCGGTGACCGATTTCGTCAAGACCGACATCCTGGAGGCGCTGGAGACCGCCGCTCAGACGCCCGAGAAGCGTTACCTGGTTTTCCTGGACGAGCTGAACCGTTGCCAGGAGACCGCGCGCAACGCGCTGATGCCGGCGCTGGACGCGACCCGCAAGGTATTTCACCCGATCGAGAACCGCTTCATTGCCATTCCCGACAACGTTCAGTTCGTCGCCGCTGTGAACCGGGGCCGCGAGTTCTCGGGCACGTTCGGAATCGACGCCGCCCAGCTGGATCGCTTCGCGCCGGTGCAGATGACCTATCCGCCGCCGCCCGAGGAGATCAAGATCCTGAAGCACCGCCACCCGGAGCTCGCGAACGACTTGCTCGAGGCGCTGGTCGCGACGGCGAACGCGATCCGGATGTCGCCCGATCTGCCCGCCAGCCTGTCCGTACGCGCCACCGACGAGGCCTGCATCTATCTCAAACACCCGCTCTACGCGGGCGACGGCAAGCGGGCGATCGCGGAGGTGCTCAAGTCGTCGTTCTGCGCGCGCTTCCCGGGACGCTGGGACGACGTCAGCACGGACGCCGGGGCGGTCTGGGCGGTCGTGCGCCGGACGCTTTCCGAGCACAAGGTCGTGGTGCCCGACGCGTGACGGCAGCGGGGCAACCTGCGCGGCGATTAGCGTTCTGCGCACGAGCCCGCCTGGGGTAGGGTGAGCCTCGTCACGATGGCGTACCGCAAGATCGCTAACGCGCTGCCGCACATCATCTGGACATGCGACGCATCCGGGCGACTCGAGTGGGTGAACGCGCAGTGGACGGCGCTGACCGGCCTGACCGAGGAGCAGTCGTTGAAGGACAAGGGCGCGCTCGCCGCCGTCCATCCGGACGATCGGGAGCACGCGCAACGGCGCTTCGCCGACGCGCTCGCGACCTCGAGCCCGTGCGAGATGGAGTACCGGATCCGGACCCGGGAGGGCGACTATCGGCTTCACGTCTGTCGGGTCGCGCCGGTCAAGAACGAGGACGGCGTGATCGAGAAGTGGGTCGCGGCGGCGTTCGACATCAACGACCGCCGCCGGGTCGAGGAGGCGCTGGGCGCGTCCGAGCGGCGGTTCGAGACCGTCTTTCGAACGAACCCGCAACCCGCGGCGATCACGCGCCTGTCCGACGGAATGTTCCTGAACGTCAACGATGCGTTCCTGAAGATGACGGGTTATGCGCGCGACGAGGCGGTGGGTAAGTCGACCGTCGAGCTCGGGTTCATCACGGCCGCCGACCGCCGCGCGAGCGTCCTCGAACCGCTGCGGCAGGAGGAGACCGTCCGGTTCGAGGCGATGATTCCGACCAAGGACGGGCGGCGGCTAACCCTGGAAATGGTCAGCGCTCGGATCGACGTCGCAGGCGAGCCCAGCCTGATCAACGTCGCGACCGACGTGACCGAGCGCCGCGCGACCGAAGCCGCGCTGCGGAGCAGCGAGGCGCAGGCGCGCGCCCGCGCCGACGAGCTGACGGCGCTGATGGAGGCCGTGCCTGCCGCCGTCTGGATCGCCCACGATCCCACCTGCCGGGAGGTCTCCGGAAATCGAATGGGGCGGCAGCTGCTGCGCATCGAGGAAGGACGGAACCTGTCGAAGACGGCCGTGGACCCGTCGCCGACCGACCACTTCCGGGTGTTCGCGAACCAGGTCGAGATTCCGCCCGAGGAGCTGCCGCTCCAGAGCGCGGCGCGCGGTTTCGAGGTGAAAGCGCACGAAGAGGAGGTTCGCTTCGACGACGGCGCCATCGTTCATTTGTACGGCGGCGCCGTCCCGCTGCGCGAGCCCGGCGGCGGCCCGCGCGGGGCGATCGGTGCGTTCGTCGACGTCACACGGTTGAAGGAGGCAGAGGCGGCGCTGCGCGCGTCCGAGCGCAGGTTCGAGACGGTGTTCTCTCTCAATCCGCAGCCGATCGTCATCACCCGCGTTTCGGACGGCGTGTTCCTCAGCGTCAACGACGCGTTCCTGAAGATGTCGGGGTATACGCGCGACGATGTGATGGGGAAGTCGGGCGTCGATCTCGGCGTCTGGACGTTGGAGACGCGTGCCGAGGCGCTCGCACCCCTCCGGGACAAGGACCGGATCGAGGTCGACGTGGTGCTGCCGACGAAGGACGGACGGCTGCTGACGGTCGAGGTCGTCGGATGCCGCATCGACTTCGGCGGCGAGCCCTGCCTGGTCAACGTTGCGAACGACGTGACCGCGCGCCGCGCGACCGAGGCGGCGCTACGTGCCAGCGAGGCGCAGGCCCGCGACGCCGATCGCCGCAAGGACGAATTCCTGGCGATGCTGTCGCATGAGCTTCGCAATCCGCTGGCGCCCATCCTGACCGCGGTGGAGCTGATGGAGATGCGCGGCGACGTCGCGACGCCGCGGGAGCGGAAGGTGATCGCGCGCCAGGGGCAGCATCTGTTGCGCCTGGTCGACGATCTGCTGGACGCGTCGCGCGTGGCGCGGGGCAAGGTGACGTTGGCCCGGAAGCGGATCGAGCTGGCGGACGTCGTGACGAAGGCGGTCGAGGCGACGGTCTCGCTGCTCGAGGAGCGACGGCACGACCTGCGGCTGTCCGTCCCATCGCACGGTTTGACGATCGAGGCGGACGAGGTGCGGCTGACTCAGGTGGTGAGCAACCTCCTGACCAACGCCGCGCGCTACACGCCGCCGGGCGGGCGGATCGACGTCATGGCCGAAAGGAGCGGCGGCGCAGTCGTTCTCCGCGTCCGTGACAACGGGGTCGGCATCGACGCGGAGCTGTTACCGCATCTGTTCGACATGTTCGTGCAGGGCCAGCAGGGCGCCGACCGGTCGCACGGTGGCCTCGGGCTCGGTCTCTCCCTGGTGCAAATGCTGACCCGGCTTCACGGCGGCACAGTCAGCGCGCACAGCGAGGGACGCGGTCGCGGCAGCACGTTCACCGTGCATCTGCCGGCGTCGGTGTCGCTGGCCGACGAGGCCAGTCCGCCGGGCGCCAGCCCCGGGTGGGACGCCACCGACGCCGCCCGGCGCGTTCTCGTCGTCGACGACAACCGCGACGCCGCGGAGATGCTGTCCGTGCTGCTGGCGCGCGCCGGACATCACGTGGAGATCGCCGGCGACGCCTCGCAGGCGCTGTCGGCGGCGGACGCGTTCCGTCCCCAGATCGCGATCCTCGACATCGGGCTACCGGTCATGGATGGGTACGCGCTCGGGCGCGAGCTGCGGTCGCGTCTCGGCAGCGCGTCGCCGATCCTGATCGCGCTGACCGGCTACGGTCAGGAGCAGGATCGGCGCCGCAGCGAAGAGGCGGGATTCGCCTCGCACCTCGTGAAGCCCGTCGACGGGCGGAAGCTGATCAGCGTGGTCGACGAGCTGGCCCGGCGCTGACCGGCCGGCGTCAGCGCCGCGCGTTCTTCCGGAAGAAGTCCCAGATCACCGCCGCGGCGTCGAAGTCGCGCGGCGTGCTCCCGTGCTTGAACAGGCGGGTGACAGCTTCGCCGCCCGGCCAGTCGTGGCCGCCGCCTTCGATCGTGTAGAAGGCGACCGCGGTGCCGGCGGCGCAGGGACCGAAGACGTCGGCGCGCGTCCGCGTTCCGTCGAGCGGATCGACGTCCGGCACATCGATCGACGTCGGCTGCGCCGGGCAGCCATCGCGCCGGACCCACGTCTGGATATCGTTCCGTTGCGCCGAGCTGAACGGGACGGTCGAGTCATCGGTGCCGTGCATCGCGATGATCGCGACCGGCAGCGCCGGATGGCAGGCACTGGCGACGGGCGCGCTCATGCCGCCGGCGACCGGGGCGACGGCGGCCACCAGATCGGGCCGCTGGCAGGCGAGGCGGTAGGCCATTCCGGCGCCGTTCGAGAACCCGGCGGCGAAGACCTGCCTGCGATCGACGCCCAGCTCGGCGGCCAGGGCATCGACCAGCGCGACCAGAAAACCGACATCGTCCGGAGGCGTGTCCGACCACGCGTTCCACTGCGGATCGCCGAGCGCCTGCGGGTAGACGACCACCGCGCCGTCGCGGTCCGCCAGCTTGTCGAAAGTCCCCTTCGTCCGCCGTTCGATTCCCGCGGCGCTGCCGTGCCAGCCGTGCAGCACCAGCACCAGCGGGCGCCCGGGCTTTGCCGGGCCCCCCGTGTGCAGCAGATACGTCCGCGTCGCGCCGCCGACGACCAGGTGCCGCTCGATCGTTCCATCCATCGGCCGGGCGTGGAAGCAGGCCGGGGCAGCCATCGCGAGCGCCAGGAGGGCCGCCGAAGGTCCGCGCCACGGGGCCGCCATCGAGGCCTCATAGCACGCCCGCGACGCGCCGCCCGGTCACCTTTTGGCGATCAATTCGTGGCGGCACGGACATAGACCGGTGATGGAGAGCCGCGCCGCGTTCGGGACTGCCGTTTTCCTGGCGCTGGTGACCGTCGCCGCGGGGTGCGCTGGCGGCTCGAGCGGGACGAACGAGGGCTCGGCGGGCGCCGGCGGGCCGTCGGGAACCGGCGGCAGCGGCGCGGGGGGATCGGCCGGCAGCGGCGCGGGCGGGACGTCCCCGGTTGGCGCTGGCGGGACCAGCAACGGCGGTGCCTCGGCGACGGGCGGGTCCGGCGCGGGCGGTGCGTCGGGCAGCGGCGCGGGCGGTCAGACGGGCGCGGCCGGCACCGGCGGCGCGGCCGGGGGCGGCGCGGGAAATTCCGGCGCGGCCGGCGGAACCGGTCGCGGTGGGACGGGCGGCGCGGCCGGGAGCGGCACGGGCGGCACGGGTCGAGGAGGCGCGGCGGGAACGTCGACCGGCGGCTCGGCGGCAGGGACGACCGGCGCGGGCGGCGCGGCCGGGCGGGGCGGAACGGGAGGCGCGGCCGGCACGACGGGTCGGGGCGGCGGCGCGGGAACTTCGACCGGGGGCTCGGCGGCCGGCAGCGGCGGATTGACCGGCAGCGGCGGCACGGCCGGCAGCGATCCCTGCGGCGCCAGCAACCCGGCGACGGTGCCGCTGCCGACGATCCCTGCCGGCTCGTTCAACGTCACCACCTACGGCGCCGTCGGCGACGGCAAGACCAACAACACCTCCGCGATCCAGGCCGCGCTCAACGCCGCGACGTCGGCGGGCGGCGGCACCGTCACGATCCCGTCGGGGACGTTCCTGAGCGGCCCGATCACGATCGGCAGCGGCACGAACCTGAACCTGGCGTCGGGAGCCGTGCTGGAGATGCTCCCGATGTCCAGCTACGGATCGGGCGACACCGCATTCATCACGCCGGCCGCCAGCAGCACGCACGACATCGCGATCACCGGCTCCGGCACGATCGAAGGGCAGGGGCAGGCGTGGTGGGACGCATTCGCCGCCGATTCGACGGTCTCACGCCCCCAGGAGATCAACCTCGGCCACGTGACGCGCGTGCAGATCAGCGGCATCCGCCTGCAAAATTCGCCAGAGGAACACATCTGGGTCAAGAGCGACACCGACGTCACGATCACCGGCATCACGATCTCGACGCTGGCCGTGTCCGGGAAGAACCCGCCCAAGAACACCGACGGCGTGGACGTCACGGCGACGGGGATGTTCTTCTGCAACAACAATGTCGCCGACGGCGACGACAACATCGCGATGTCGGGGACGAACCTCTACATCGGCTACTCGACCTTCGGCGTCGGCCACGGCTGCTCGATCGGCAGCATCACGAAGAACGGGGTCTCGAGCCTCACCGTCGATCACCTGACCATGAACGGCACGACCTCGGGTATCCGGATGAAGTCGGGGCGCGACCGGGGCGGTCTGGTCCAGAACCTGACGTACTCGAACATCACGATGACCAACGTCCAGAACCCGGTCTACATCACGTCCTATTATCCGGACCTGCCGACCGATCCGACGACGGACACGGCGATGGCCGTCACCGCGACGACGCCGTACTGGCAGAACATCACGATCCGGAACCTGACCGCGACCGGCTCGACCAACGGCGGGATCATCTGGGGCCTGCCGGAGGCGAAGGTGTCGGGCCTGACATTCGACAACGTCAAGATCTCGGCGAAGACGGGCATGGAGAT
>DATFXS010000942.1:0-2002 GCA_035315605.1 Polyangia bacterium | reverse complement strand
CCCGCGGCGCCGGTGAAGCTCCCGCCCGTGCCCGCCGCGCCCGTCGTGCCGCCGCGCCCGCCGCCGCCGGCCCCGAGCGAGCCGCCCGTTGCGCCGCTGCCGGTCCCGGCCACGCCGCCGGTTCCCGTCGCACCGCCGCGCCCGGCGACACCGGCGACGCTCCCCCCCGCGCCCGCGATACCTGCGGCTCCGCCGACCGCCCCCGCGCCCGCGCCGCCCCCGTCCCGGCCGCCCGCTCCCGCCGCACCGCCGTCCCCGACTCGATACTCTGGATACAGACAGCCGCCGAGCCAGAGCGCGCACGCGCAGATGAAGAGCCGCGCGCGCATCTAGAACTCGCCGCTCACGGTCGTGCCGCCCGGCAGGACGGCGAGCCTGACGTTGAAGAGCAACGGTCGCAGCCGTGGGCGCGCCGTCGCCGCCTGCGCGCTGCCGGCGTCGCCGCCGGGCGCCGGCGTCGTCAGCAGTAGATAGGCGCCCGCCCCGGACAGCAGCGCGCCCGCGATCAGGCTGATCGTCGGCACCGGACGCCAGCTGTTGAAGCTGTCGACGTTGCTGGCTTCGCTGACCGGACAGTTCTGTCCGCCGTCACCGCAGCCGACGCCGTCGAGGTGATTCTTCTTCGAACGCACGATGAGCGCGGTGACGACGCCGGTCGCCAGGCCAGCGCCGCCGGCGCCCAGGGTCACCCAGCCGACGGTGCGCATCGGCCCGCCGCCGGTCGAAGCGCCTGACTGCGCGCGCAGACCGGCGTCGGCGGCGCCACCGCTGCCCGCTTCTGCAGTCGGTGCCGCGAAACCGAGCGCCGCCTCCCTCTGTTCCCCTTCGGCGACGTCGACATCGGCGTGCGCGCGCGTGGCGCCGCGGACGCCTTCGATCCGGTGGTGGCCCGGATTGACCAGCTGACTGTCGCCGAGCGCGGAGCCGACCACCGGCGCGCCGTCAATCGTCACCGCGACCTCGGCAACGGGCGCGCCCTGAACGCGGACCTGGATGCTCGGGATCCGACGGGCGAGCTCACCGCGCTCGCGCTCGGCGTCCTGGCGGGCCTGCGCCTGTATCGCCTCGTCGCCGACCGAGGTCGGCAGCCTGATCACCTCGAGGTATCGCGCGTCCGCCTCGACCAGCTTGCCCAGCTTCCCGAGCGCGCGCGCCGACCAGAGGCCCAGCGACGGCACCTGCAGAAGGCGGTACGCGGCCTCCAGGCGGTCGTGCGCGGTCGCGAAATCGCCGGCCTGGAACGCCTCCACACCGGCGTAACCGATCTTCCGCGCCTCGTCGCGGGTGGCTTCATCGGCGGGCTGCGCGCTGGTCGGGCGGCCGGCGAGCGTAAACGTAAACAACGTTAACGCGACTGCAGCCGGCCGGAAGACCCCTCGCGCCCTCATGTGCGTCGTTATTAACTCACCCCGGCCGAGCGTCGCGCAAGCCCCATTTCCGGCGGAAAAGTGCCGAAAAGTCGGTCAAAAATTGCCGCTCGCCAGCCGCGGCAGCGGGATGTAGCCGCGGTGGACGAAGCGCCATTCGACAACGTCGTTGTCGCGCATGCCGAGGGTGGCGAACGTCGCGTCCGAAAGGTCGATCCCCGCCCGATTGACCGGGGTGCGGTAGGTTCCGCGGCCGCGCTCGGCGGCGGGGCGCTGGCCGCTGCTCCAGTAGTCGTCGTCGGTGTTCCACGGGCCCACATCCAGGACGGGCACGACCAGCGCGCGGCCCTGGTAGCGAACCTCGACGTCGCGGCGCAGCGCGCAGGGATGGGGCAGCGCCACGAACCGATCGCCCGGCTGGATGATCGCGCCGGTCGCCAGCCGCCGCCCCGTCAGCCCCTCGCGCGTCGCGAATACGCGCTGCCACGGCCCCGGCTCCAGCGCCTCGCGGACCGTCGCGATCACCACGACGGCCAGGATCGCGCCCAGCACGACCAGCGGCACGCGGCGCACGCGCCATCGCCACCGGAACCGCCGCCGGCCACGGCCGCGACCGAACCACATCCTCATGCGGA
>DATFXS010000941.1:0-18468 GCA_035315605.1 Polyangia bacterium | reverse complement strand
CGGGACGATCCGCGTCGGTCCGCGCACGGGCGGGCCGATCACGCTGCGGCGCGCGTCGTCGCTGCGCACCATCGCGATCGTCGGCGCGGGCGCGGCCGGCGAATCGGCGGCCGAGACCCTGCGGCGCGAGGGTTACGACGGCGAGATCCTGCTGTTCGGGGCGGACGAAGCGCCGCCCGTCGATCGGCCCAACCTGTCCAAGGACTACCTGGCGGGCAACGCCCCCGAAGAGTGGATCCCGCTGCGGCCGCCCGCCTTCTTCGGCGAGCAGAAGATCGCCCTGACGGTCGGCGCGCGGGTGGAGAGCATCGACCCGGCGGGACACAAGCTGACGCTCGCGGACGGACGCGACGTCGCCTGGGATGCGCTGCTGCTGGCGACCGGCGCCGAGCCGGTGCGGCTGCCGCTGCCCGGCGGCGACCAGCCGCACGTGCTCACGCTGCGCACGCTGGCCGACAGCCGCGCGATCATCGAGCGCGCGACGCGCGCCCGGAAGGTCGTCGTCGTCGGCGCCAGCTTCATCGGCATGGAGGTCACCGCGTCGCTGCGGGCACGCGGCCTCGAGGTTCATGTCGTGGCGCCGGAGGCGGTGCCCTTCGAGCGGACGCTGGGGCCCGAGCTGGGCGGCTTCATGAAGGCGGTGCACGAGGAGCACGGCGTTCGCTTTCACCTCGGGCATACCGTCTCGGCGATCGAGCCCGACGCGGTGATCCTGTCGGGCAGCGAGGAACGGCTGACGGCCGACATGGTCGTGCTGGGCGTGGGCGTCAAGCCGTCGTTCGAGCTGGCGCGCGCGGCCGGGTTGAACGTGGACCGCGGCGTCGTCGTCGACGATCGCCTGCGCACCAGCGCCGCCGGCGTGTTCGCGGCGGGCGACGTCGCCCGCTATCCGTACGCCCCGACCGGCGAGCACGTCCGCATCGAGCACTGGGTCGTGGCGCAGCGGATGGGGCGCGTCGCGGCGCTCAACATCCTGGGCGGCGACTTGCCGTTCACGGCGCCGCCGTTCTTCTGGACGACCCAGTACGACGTGACGCTGTCTTACGTGGGTCACGCCGAGAGCTGGGACCGCATCGACGTGCACGGCGATCTCGCGGCGCGCGACGCCACCCTGGCCTACCGGCGCGGGGGGCAGACGCTCGCGGTGGCGACGGTCGGGCGGGACCGCACCAGCCTGGACGCCGAGGTGGCGATCGAGGCGGGCGACCAGGCGACGCTCGCCGCGTTCGGCCGGACGCGGTAGATTCCGGCTGTTGTCGCGCAGGCGCGACGTTCTCATCGCCTCGATCGCGGTCGCGGCCGTGGCGGCGTTCGCCGCCGCTGCCGCCATCGGTGTGGTGCAGGAGGACCTCGCTGCCTACTGGGTCGCGGGCGCCGTCCGGCGCCTCGGCCTGGACCCGTACGTGAACCACGCCGTGGGGGGCACCGTGCCGGAGGCGCTCTGGGACGGCAGCATCTTTCATCACAGCCGCTTCATCTACCCGCCCCTCGCCGCCGAGCTTTTCCGGCCGCTCGGCGCCCTGCCCTATCGCGCCGCCAAGGTCGTCTTCACGTTCGCAATCGTGGCCGCCTGGATCGCGGCCAGCCGGCTGCTCGCGCCTGGGCGCCGCGCGGGCGCCGCCCTGCTGGCGGCGGGCGCGCTCTTCTTCCCGTTGTGGCTCGGCATCGAGCGAGGCCAGATCGATCTGCTCCTGCTGCTGCTGATCGCGCTCGCGTGGCGCGCCCGGGAGCGCGCGCTCGTCGCGGGCGCGCTGTTCGCGCTGGCCGCCGTGTTCAAGCCGGCGCTGCTGGTCGCGGTGCCCGTGATCGCGGCGCTGGGCCGCTGGCGCTGGGCGGCGGCGATCGCCGGCTGGTGCGTCGCCGCCGCGCTGGCGACGGTCGCCGTCTCCGGCCCGACGCTGGTCCGCACCTACGCCGTCTCGGTCTTGCCGCGAACGATCCTCTACGGTTCGGGCGGCACCGACGACATGGCGTACCACGAGCGCGCCTTCGAGCGGTTCTACGTCGACGAGCACGGCGAATGGCAGTCGGTGGACGGGCACCCCTACAGGGACTGGCTGCCGGTGTTCGACCGGCCGGTCTCGGCCAGCATCCCGCGCCTGCTGGCGCCAGAGACGCCGTCGTGGCCGACCACCGTGCCGCCGGTGCTGGCCGCGTCGGCCGCCCTGATCTGGGCCGCGCGGCGCCGTGCCCGGACGCAAGCAGATGACGATGGGGGCGAGCGCCTGCTGCTCGCCGCCGCGCTGATCGCCTGCGTCGTCACGTCGCCGACCGGCTGGACGATGGGGCTCGTCTGGGCGCTTCCGATCGCGCCGCTGGTCTGGACGGCGGCGCCGGACCGGTGGGCGCGCGCGACGCGCTGGAGTCTGCGCGGCGCCTGGATCGCCTGCGCCGTGCCCGCGCCGTTCGTCGGATGGGGCGCGCTGGCGGGAACGGCGCTCGCGGTCGCGGCCGGGCGTGCCGCGCTCGAGCGGGAGCGGCGCGCATGATCGTGCTGGCCGCCAGCCTGGTCCTGCTGGGCGTGATCGCGCACGCCGTCGACCGGTTCGTGGAGACGGCCGGGGAGTCGCGCGCGGCCAGGCTGACGCGCCAGTTGTTGTGGGCCTTCGCGACGGTGGTCGTCGTGGAAGCCGGGCTCGGCGCCCTCGGCTGGCTGACGCCGGGCGCGACGCTGCTCACCCTCGCGGCGCTCGCAGGCCGCGCGATGGTGACGCTGCGCCGGCGGCCGCGCGTCGAGCCGGTGGCGCGCGAGCGGCTCTCGCCGGTCGTCGTCGGACTGCTGGCCGCGCTGGTCGCGGTCTTCGCGCTGCGCGCCTGGGCGGGGCTGCACAGGACGTCGTTCCTGTACGACACGCTGTCGTATCACCTGCACATCCCCGCCACCTGGATGCACGACCGGCGGATCAGCATCGTGCCGGCGGTGTTCGGCGATCCGTCGTCCGCTTACGCGCCGGCCAACGTCGAGCTCTGGTTTCTGTTCCTGATGGCGCCGCTGCGATCGGATTACCTCGCCGGCATCGGTCAGCTTCCGTTCGCGGTGCTCGCGGCGACCGCCATCGCCGCGACTGTCCGCGACGGCGCGGGCTCCCGCGGCGCCGCGCTGGGTGCCGCGCTCGTCTTCCTGCTGATTCCCGAGGTCTGGGGCCAGCTCGTGACCGCCATGACCGATCTCGGCTTCGCAGCCTGCCTGCTGGCATCGCTGCCGTTCCTGATCCGCCTGTGGGATGACAGGCAGCCGCGCCGGCAAGACTTGCTGACGGTCGCTGCGGCGATCGGCCTCGCGTCGGGGACGAAGCACGCGGCGGCGACCGTCGCCTTGCCGTTCGCCGCGCTGGCCGGCGCCGCCTGGCTGCGCAAGCGTCCGTTCGATCTGCGCGGCCCGGCGCTGGCGCTCGTCGTGATGGTCGCGACGGGCGGCTTCTGGTATCTGCGCAATGCCGTGGTCACCGGCAATCCGCTCTATCCGGTGGCGGTGCCGGGCCTCTCGTTGCCAGCGCTCTACGGCGGCGCGCAGATGCGCGCGTGGGAGTACCACTTGCCCGTCACCGATCTGGGCGCGCTCGGCGCCATCCTGATCGACGCGGGCATCGGATTCTGCGTGGCCTTCGCGGTTGCGTTCGCGGACTCGGGCCGTCGCGCCCTGCTCCGGCGTGCCAGCTTCGATCGCGACAGCCCCACGTACGCCCGCCTCTGGTTCGGCATCAGCGCGGGTCTTCTCGTCGCGTCGACGTCGATCTTCTGGTTCGTCATCCCTTACCAGGAGAGCCGGTTCCTGTTCGTCGCCTTCGGCGTCGCCGCCGCCGTGATCGGGCGGGCCGCGCAGGCGACGCTGGTCGGGACGTGCGCGCTGGTGGTCGCGATCGGGGCTGGCCTGATCCAGCACGCGGCGCGGGATTCTCTGCCGTCCCTGGCAGTCGGCGCCGTCGCGGCCGTCGCCTGGGCGCGCTGGGGCCGGCCGCTGTCGGATCTCGGCACTCGCGCTCGTCGGCTGCTTGCCGGCGCGACGGCCGCGGCGCTGGTCATCGCGGTGGCCGTTGGTGCGAACCGGTACGCGCGCCGCGACCCCGGCTATGGCGTCGGCGACGAAACGGACGAAGCCTGGTCGTGGTTTCGCGCCAACGTCCGCGACACGCCTGTCGCCTACACGGGGACGAACCTCGCCTTCCCGCTGGCGGGTGAGCGGCTCGCAAACGACGTCCGCTACGTGAACGTGGCGGGGCGCGCTGGCGATCGCCTGCACGACTTCGGGCCGCCCGGCGACGGCACCGCCGAGCCCGCTCCTTACCGCCGCGGCGCCGACCCCGACGTCTGGCTCGCCAACCTGCGGGCGGCCCGCACCCGGGTCCTCTACGTCGCCGCCCTGTATCCGATCGTCCGGCGCACCATCGACGCCGACGGCGACGGCTTCCCGATCGAGCGGGCCTGGGCCGACGCGCGCCCTGCGGTCTTCCACCTGCGCTACGCGTCGGTGGCCGCGCGCGTCTACGACGTGGAGTTGCCGTGACGGCGGCCGTCGCCCGCGCGGCCCGCTGGGCGTGCGCCGTCGCGCTGCTGCTCTTCGTCGCGAACCGCTGCCTGGTCCCGATGGACGAGACGGACCTGTTCTTCAACCTGCGGCTCGGCGAGATCATCCTTCACGACCACGCCGTTCCGCGCACGAACCTGCTGTCGTTCACCTATCCCGACGCCCGGGACGTCAACCTCGCCTGGCTGTTCCAGATCGTCCTCGCGCTCGCACATCGCGCCGGCGGCATCGCCGGCACGCTGCTGCTCAAGACCGCGTTCGTGCTGGCGACGCTGGCGGTCCTCTACCGGGTGGCGCTCCGCCGCGGCGCGCACCCGGCCGCCGCGGCGCTGGCGCTGGCGCTCTCGGCCTGGGCCGCCGAGCCGCGCTTCGTCGAGCGCCCCCACCTGGTGACGTTCCTTGGCCTGGCGCTGACGCTGCTCGCGCTCGAGCGCACGGAGGCGGACCGCCCGCGCGCGCTCTGGGCGCTGATCCCGTGCGGTCTCGTGTGGGCCAACGCGAACTCCTGCTTCTTCGAGGCCCCGCTCGTGCTGGCGCTCTACGCGGCCGGCGCGTACCTCGACTGCCGCCCCGCCGACGGACGCCGCGCGGGACGCGTCGCGCTGGCGCTGGTTCCGCTGATCTTCGCGACCCCGTCCGGCATCCACGCGCTCGGCTACATCGCCAACCACTGGCGCATGCCGTGGCTGCGGCCGCTCCAGGAATACGATCCGGCGCGCTGGCCCGACAACGCGCCCGCCGCCTTCGTCGCGGCGGGCGTCGTCCTGGCCGCCGCGCTGTCGACGCGCCGCTGGCGCCAGTTGTTCCCGCTCGCGTTCCTCGGCCTGCTCGGCGCGCGTCGCAACCGGTTCCTCGCCGAGTTCGCGCTGCTGGCCGGGCCCGTCGTCGCGTACGCGCTGACCGACGTCGCTGGCCGCTTGACGGCCGGCCTGATCCAGAAATGGCGCGCCCGATTGTCCGCCCTCGTCTCCGTTGTCACGTTCGTCCCGCTGGCCGGATTTCCGATCTTGATGCGGGTGGGGGCCGCCCACGACGAGGGTCCCGTGTTCGATCTCAAGATCGACACCTTCCTGGTGCCGTGGAACGCGATCAATTTCGTCAACCGCGAAGGTCTGCGCGAACGGATGTACAACGACATGGAGATCGGGTCGTACCTGACCTGGGACGGCTGGCCCCGGTACCGCGTCTTTCAGGACCCGCGCATCAACGGCTACCCGTCCGATTTCCATGCCCGGATGCGACGCGACGATCTGACGCGCGCCGAGTGGGACACTCTGCTGGACGGGTTCGGGGTCAAGACCGCGCTTCTCACCTACCCCGACGTGAACCCGCGGGCCGCGTTCTTCGATCCGGACCGCTGGGCGCTGATCTACCGGGGCACAGACGCCTTCGTGTTCGTCCGGCGCCTTCCCGAATTCGCAGCGCTCACCGCCCGCGAGGAGGAACCCGTCACCTTCGCCTTCGCTCGCGACAAGGGCGTGACGTCGCTGCCGATCGAACGCCCCCCGCCGGGCTCCCCGGTCGCGGAGTGCGAATGGCAGCGGCGGCTCGCCTTGTTCTTCGAGCTCGACATGCACGACCTCCAACGCGTGGCGGCCGCCTACCGGCGGGCGCTCGCAAAACGCGGCTGCCTCGATGAGTGGGCGGAAGACGAGGCGCGGCAGGGGCTCGGCGACGCCGCCCTGAGCCTGAACGATCCCGCGACCGCCGCCGAGGCCTACGCCGGGATCGACCTGCCCCGTGTTCACATCAACCGGGGACTCGCGCTGCTGGCGCTGGGGCGGGCGCGCGAGGCGCTCGAGGAGGCACGCCGCGCGCTGGCGCAGGCTCCCGAGGAGCCCGACGCCCTGCGCGTCGAACGCCTGGCGCGGGAACGCCTCGCCAAGTCAGGTCCCTGACCCGGCGCGCCACCTTTCACTTCCGCGCGCGACGGAGGTAAAGTCCCCGCGCCATGGCAAGCGAGCAATCCGAGGTCGATCGCGCGTTCCTGAGCCGCATTCCGATCTTCGCGGGCCTGCCCGATCGGGTCATGGAACTGATCGCGGACACGCTGCGCGTGGTGCACGTCGTCCCGGGGGCGCAGCTGCTGCGCGAGGGCGAGCACGCCCGCAGCATGTTCGTGGTCCGCGAGGGCGAGCTGCAGATCCTGAAACGCGGCCGCGACGGCACCGAGTACAAGCTGGCCGTTCTGAAGACGGGCGACGTGGTCGGCGAGATGGCGCTGATCGACATCCAGCCGCGGTCGGCGACCGCGCGCGCCGTCGGCCAGGCGACACTCTACGTGCTCGACCTGGCGGAGATCGGCAAGCTGTACAAGGACGACGTCGAGGCCTACGCGCTGCTCGTGCTGAACATCTCGCGCGAGATCAGCCGCCGGCTGCGCGTCGCGGACGACGTGCTCGCCAACATGGGCATGACCGCCGAGGCGATGTGGAGCGACGCGATCGGCACGACCACGCACCCGGCCATGCCGGTCGTGACCGACTGACCGGGCCGACCGACGCGCTACTGCGAGCGCTCGCGCAACGCGTCCAGCAGCTTCTGAACGCTCGACTTGGCGTCGCCGAACAGCATCGCGGTGTTGTCGTTGTAGACGAGCGGGTTGTCGACGCCCGCGTAGCCCGCCGACATGCCGCGCTTGAGCATCACCACCTTGCCCGCCTTCCAGACCTGCAGGACGGGCATGCCGTAGATCGGGCTCGACGTATCGGTCTCCGCGCTCGGGTTGACGATGTCGTTGGCGCCGATCACCATCACCACCTCGGTCTCGGGGAACTCGGGGTTGATCTCGTTCATCTCCTTGACGATGTCGTACGAGACGTTCGCCTCCGCCAGCAGCACGTTCATGTGGCCCGGGAGGCGCCCCGCCACCGGGTGAATGGCGTAGCGGCAGGTGATCCCCTTGTCGATCAACAGCGACGAGATCTCCTTCACCGCGTGCTGCGCCTGCGCGACCGCCATGCCGTAACCGGGCACGATGACGACGTGGCGCGCGGCCAGCAGCCAGTCCGCCACCTCGTTGACGTTGGTCTCGGTCACCTTGCCTGCGGGCGCCGCGCCGGGCGCTGGCTTCGCGCCCGCCTCGGCGCCGAAGCCGCCGAGGATGACGTTGAAGATCGACCGGTTCATCGCCCGGCACATGATGTAGCTCAGGATCGCGCCCGAGCTGCCGACCAGCGCGCCGGTCACGATCAGCAGATCGTTCGACAGCATGAAGCCGGCGGCGGCCGCGGCCCATCCCGAATAGCTGTTGAGCAGCGACACGACGACTGGCATGTCGCCGCCGCCGATCGCCATCACCATGTGAATCCCGAGCAGCAGCGCCAGACCGGTCATCGCCAGCAGCGCGGGCATGCCCGCGTCCAGCAGGCCGGCGCCCGCGTCGGGCCACGGCATCTCGGCGCGGCAGAAGACGACCCCCAGCGCCACGCACAGAATGATGACGATCAGGTTCAGCACGTGCCGCCCGGGCAGGAGCAGCGGCCGGCTGCCGATGATCCCGCGCAGCTTGCCGAACGCGATGATCGACCCGCTGAACGTGACCGCCCCGACCAGGATCCCCACGTAGATCTCGACCAGGTGGGCGCTGCGGTCGGCCGCGTACGCGTCGCCCGGCTGCAGGTAGGTAGCGATGCCGACGATCACGGCTGCCGCGCCGACGAAGCTGTGCAGCATCGCGACCAGCTCGGGCATCGATGTCATCGCGACGCGCGCGGCGACGAAGGCGCCGATGACGCCGCCGATGATCAGCCCGCCGCCCAGGACGCCCAGCAACGCCCCGTCCGGCGTGCCCGCGGTCGAAAAGTCGACCGGCACCAGCAGGGCCAGCGCGGTGATCGCCACGGCGATCAGCATGCCGATGACGCCGAAGCGGTTCCCGCGTTGCGCGGTCTCCTGCGTGGACAGCCCGCGCAGGCTCATGATGAAAAGCAGGCTCGCCACCAGGTACGCGAGCGATCGAACGGTCGTTATCATCGCGCGGTCCCCGTCACTTCCTGAACATGCGCAGCATTCGCTGCGTGACGAGGAACCCGCCCGCGACGTTGATCGCCGCGAGCAAGACGGCGACACCGCCCAGCGCCAGCGCCCCCGATCCGCCGCCGTACAGCGCCAGCATGCCGCCGATGACGATGATGCCGCTGATCGCGTTGGTGACGCTCATCAGCGGCGTGTGCAACGCCGGCGTGACGTTCCAGATCACGTGCCAGCCGACGACGCACGCGAGCAAGAAGACCGTCAGGTGCTGGATGAACTCCGGCGGGCCGAAGATCGCGGCGGCGCCCAGCAGGATCGCCGCCAGCCCGGCCACGATGTTGGCGGCGCTGCTCTTCTTCGTCGCGGCGTTTCCCGCGGCGGCCGCCCCGTGCGCGTTGTTGGCCGCGGCCTTCGGCTTCGGCGCCGGCGCGGGGGCCGGCGCGGCCGGCGCGGGCGGCGGCCAGAGCATCTCGCCGCCCTTGAGGATGATGCAGCCGCGCTGGATCTCGTCGTCCAGGTTGATCGCCAGCCCTTTCTCGGGCGTGTACATCTCTTTCAGCAGATTCAGGACCGTCGTCGCGTACAGCTCGCTCGACTGGCGCGCCATCCGGCTCGGCAGGTCGGTCAGGCCGACGATGGTGACGCCGGACTTCTCGACCACCTTGTCGCGCTCGGTCAGCGGACAGTTGCCGCCCTGCTCGGCCGCCATGTCGACGATGACCGACCCCTGCGCCATCGCCGTCACGGCGCCGGGCGTGATCAGCACCGGCGCCGGCTTGCCCGGAATCAGAGCCGTCGAGATGATGATGTCCGAGGCGGCGGCGTGCTTCGCGATCAGCGCCTGCTCGGCCGCCAGGTAGGCGTCGCTCATCTGTTTGGCGTAGCCGCCCGCGCCCTCGCCGGCCTCGTCGAACTTGAACTCGATGAACTGGGCGCCCAGGCTCTCGACCTGCTCGCGCACGACCGGCCGCGTGTCGAACGCCTTCACGACCGCGCCCAGCCCCTTCGCGGCGGCGATGGCGGCCAGCCCGGCCACGCCGGCGCCGAGGATCAGCACCTGGGCGGGCTTCACCCGCCCCGCCGCCGTCACCTGCCCCGAGAAGAAACGGCCGAAATGGTTGGCCGCCTCGACGACCGCGCGGTAGCCCGCGATGTTCGCCATCGCGGACAGCGCATCCAGCTTCTGCGCGCGCGTGATGCGCGGGACCGCGTCCATCGCGAACACGTTCAGCTTGTGCGACGCCAGCCGGTCCAGGAGCGGCTTGTTCTGCGCAGGCCAGATGAAGCTGATCAGCGTCGCGCCGGACTTCATCAGGTCGGCCTCGTTGCCGCCGCCCGGCCGCGCGCCCGGCTGCCGCACCTTGAGAACGATGTCGGACTCCGCGTAGATGGCTGTCGCGTCGAGGATGCGCGCGCCCGCCTCGATGTAGGCCGCGTCGGCGAACGTCGACGCCTCGCCGGCGCCGGCCTCGACGACGACCTCGAGACCGAGCTTGACCATCTTCTCGACCGTGTCGGGCGTGGCCGCCACGCGCCGCTCGAACGGGTAGATCTCCTTGGGAATGCCCACCTTCATGGGCCGGCAGGGTACACCGACGGGGCCGTGCGCCGCCACATCAGCGTGGCGGTGCAACCTCCGTCGCGCTTTCCGGTAGTGGGTGCTGGAGGGGCGATGCGCTTTCCGATCATCGAAGGAGTCATCCGGCGGCGGATCCTGGTCAACTTCCGAGTGGATCCAAAGTTCGTGCGTGCGGTCCTGCCAGCGCCGCTGCGGCCACAGCTGGTGGGCGGCGCAGCTCAAGCGGGCATCTGTCTGATCCGCCTGGAGCGGCTGCGCGTGGCCGGGCTTCCCGCCGCGTTCGGCTTCGCGAGCGAGAACGCCGCCCACCGGATCGCCGTCGAGTGGGATGCAGGCGGCGGGGTCGAAAGCGGTGTCTACATCCCGCGGCGTGACACCAGCTCGCTGATCGGCCGCCTCGCGGGCGGCAGGCTCTTCCCGGGCCAGCACCACGCCGCCCGCTTCGACGTCGCTGACGACGGCCGCGAGATCGCCTTCACGATGACCTCGCGCGACGCCGGCACCACCATCGAGCTACGCGCGCGATCCGTCGCGACGCTGCCGCCGACATCCAGCTTCCCGAGCCTGGCCACGGCCTCGACGTTCTTCCAGCGCGGATCGCTCGGCTACTCGCCCACCGGGGCCAATTACCTCGACGGCGTCCGGCTGGTCACACGCACCTGGAATCTGCAACCGCTCGAGGTCGAGACGGTCCGTTCCAGCTACTTCAGCGACGTGACGCGGTTTCCGCCAGGCAGCGTCGAGCTCGACTCGGTCCTGGTCATGCGCGACACGGAGAGCCGCTGGCTTCCCTTGCCGCGGCTGCCGCTCGCGCGAGCTTGCTAGCGCTCGGCCTCTTTGCTGCCGACGACCGTCAAGTTGATCCCGCACTGGACCGACAGCGGCTTGCCGTCGACGGTGATCGTGATCTTGCCGTTGTAGTACCAGCCGAACGATCCGGTCGAGAACTCGCGCTTGTCCGCGACCAGCTCGGAGGTGCCGATGACGATCTTGACCGCCTCGGCCTTCTCGAGAAATTGCGTCTTCGAAATCGGGCACGCTGACTTGGCCATGCGCGGACCGTATCACGGCGCGGGGTCGGGGCATTGCCAGTCCGGCGGATTGTCAGGATCGTACTTGCCCGGACATTTCACGATGATGCCATCCGGAACGACCTCGAGCCGACCGAGGCCCGCCAGCCGGCCATCCGCGATGATCTCCGTATTCGATCGGAAGGCGTCGGGCACCCAGCCCGTGTAGCGCACCTCGAGAACGGCCGGCGCGCGCCAGGGAAGACTCCTGATTCGGTCAGTCTCTCCAGCGTCGCGCCATGATGCCGTCGGGGAGCACCTCGAGCCAGCCGTCGGAGGTCAGCGTGCCGCGCGCGACGATCTCCGCGCCAGGCCCAAACGCATCGGGCAGCAGGCCGATGTAGCGCGCTTCGAGAACGGCGTGGGGCCGCCCCGGCCGACTCTGGATCTGGAAGCGATACTCGTCGCGCCCGATCCGCTTCACGACCGATCCGGGAACGACGACGCCGTGAACTTGCAACTCGTGACGGTGGCCCCGGATCGCGTCCCGCTCGGCGACCACCTCGTGGACTTGTTTGAACAACCGCTTCGGCGGCTGGAGCGCCGACCAGAGCAGCGCGCCCGCGACGGCGCCGACGATCAGCAGCGAGCCGCCGATCCGCGGGCTGAAATCCTGGCGCCGCATCGTCGCGAACAGCACGCCGGCGCCGATCACGCCGGCCAGCGCCCACGCGGCGACCACGCCGATCGGCACCTGCGTGCGCGCGGCGTCCATCGCCGCCTCGAGCCCAGCGTCAATCATCGTCGTCCGGCTCAACCGACGGCCGGGCGCGCGCATTCCCGGGACGCGGATCAGCGCGCGTCGCAGAGGCGTCGCGGATGACGCGGAGCCCGCCCGCGCGCCCTTTGTCGTCGAGGAATCCGTAGACGATGAGCGGCCCGCCTTTGTCGAAGGACGCCACCGACCGCCGCGCATCGCCCGACCCGACCCGCGGAGCGCAGGCTGAGCGCGCGGAGGGATAGACGTCCCCTCCACCAGGAAAGAAGGCGTTGCCAAAACGAAGCGTCAGCATCCGGCTGGGCGTGTCGGGCGCCAGCTGCCCCTCCGCCGAGTATGGGAGAGACAGCGTCACCGTGTGATTCGCGCCCGCCGCCGCGCACGCATGCGCGAGCGGTCCCTCCGTTACCGGACCCGCCAGATCGAGCTCGTTCCACCAGGTCCGGCCGTCGGGCGCGATCGTCACCTTCCGATACTGGTGCTCCCACGCGTCCCGACCGACGATGATGTGCAGGTTGCCGTCGGCGACCACGAGCCCTTCCAGCGCACCCTCGCCCTTGTTGAGGTCGGCCATGTCGGACAGCTCGAAGCCCTTGTTTTTCAGCGCGAGGTGGACGAGCCAGCCCGCCGGGTACAGGTACACGGGATAGTGGATGGTCTGATAGATGATCGCGACCGCGCCGTCGCCGAATGCGGCGACGTGAATGCTGTGCCCGTCGAAATGGGCATCGATCTCGTCGGTCCACCGCCAGTCGACGGAATGCCGCGCGCGATCGATGACGCCGAAGTACACGAAGGTCGTGGAACACGAATGACCGCCCGAGCAATGCCACCCTTCCGCGGGATAGTCGCTGTCGTAGGGCTCGCAGATCGGGTCCTTCGCGACGCAACCCGCCTGGTTTCCGAGCTCGGTGCACAGGACGCCGGTCTCGCCGGACGGCGTCTGGAAGAGGATGATCGGCTCCGACCATCCGATGTGCCCCGGGCACCGTCCGACGGCGACCGAATGGTGGCCCGCCCGCGTGATCTCGTCGACGAAGAAATGAATCTGATCGCGGACCGGAATGCCCGGCTTGAAGATGCCTTCGCCGGACAGGCCGGACGCCGTCACCACCTGGATCTGCCCGGGGCCGACGATGAGCGGTGGGGCCAGCAGCGGCTGTGGGTAACAGCTCTCCTTGGCGATCTCCGCGGGCAGGCAGTCGCCGATCACCGCCGGCGAGACCACCCACGGCGTCGTCGCCGGGATCGGCCCGCACGCGGCCACGACGGGCGCGAGCGCGAGCCACGCCCGCATCAGCGCGACGGGCGGCGGGCGTCGTGGAACCAGGCGCGGTACTCGGCCATCTTCGCCTTCTGCTCGGGCGGCAGGTGGCGCTTGCAGGTCGCACCCTCGGGCGTCGCGTCCGCGGCGCCCCAGCGCACCTCGACGCAGTCGTTCGGGTTGTACGCGATCTCCAGCGCCGCACGCCGCGCCAGCAGGTCGGCCACGGTCAGCTTCCACGGCGTGCCGTCGCTGCGCGTGTAGGTGATGCCCCGCGTGCCGACCAGGCTGGCGTGCAGCTTCGCGATCTGGTCGCGCACGGCCGCCGGCGGCTTGCCCCCGAGGTTGAACAGCTCCGGGTGCTTGACGATCCGGTCCGGGAACCCGAGCAGCACGTTCATCGCGATCAGCAAGCGCATGTCCCGCGACGGCGTCGCGTAGTCCTCCCACGGACCGGTGGTCTCGAAGATCTTCGCGCCGTCCGGCATCGGGATGATCTGCCCCGCCCCCTTCTCCTTCTGGTACTTCTCGCCGTTGTCGACCGATCCGACCCGCACCGTCATCTGCTCGACCAGCGCGTCCAGCGTCTCGCGGTAGGCCTTCTCCGCGTCCAGCCCCTGCGGGTTGATCAGCTTGCCCATGCGCGCGTAGAAGCCGTCCGCCGAGACCTTCTTCTGCTCGTCGGAGAACGGCGCGTGCCCGGCGTCGCCCTTGCCGCCGATCGCCGCGTTGGCGGCCGGTTCCAGCTTGCCGTCGGCGCCGCGCGCGATCGGGCGAAACGCCTTGAACCCGGGGCCCGCGCTCTTGACGTCGTTCGCGAACAGGAACGTCCCTTCCCAGAAGCGCTTGCGTCCGATCGACGTGTCGGGCTGACCGTCCACCGCCAGCAGGAGGCCGCCCTTGTCGGCGGTCTGATCCACCCACTTCACGACGACCATGACGTGCCCGTACGGATCGGCGTAGATGACGCCCGGCCGCAGCGCCGCACGCTCGAGCGGCACCGGGTAGTAGTCGGTCGCGTCGTCGTCCAGGCCCGTGCGCGCGCTGCCCGACTGCACGCGGTTGGCGAGCTGGCGGAAGAACGCCTTGACGGCCGCCAGCGTCTCCTTGCCCGTCGGCGCGTCGTCGTTGGTATAGAAGGTCGAGCAGCGGGGCGGGCGCGAATCGGTCCCGCGGTCGCAGTCGCGGAAGCCGAACGGCAGCCCCAGCTTCCAGGAGAAGTACGCGCGCAGGAAGTACGGCAGATCGGCGCAGTCCGGCGTCGCGGCGATCGCCGCCTTGTTCTTCGCATCGTCCTCGCGCAGGCCGAGGTAGCCGTAAAGGAAGTTCCGCGCCGGATCGCGCAGCGCCTGGTGCAGCGGCCGGAAATCCAGCGACTGATCGAGGGGCGCGTCGAACAGCGACGCGATCCAGGCCGAGTACAGGTTCTCGTAACGGCGATCCCAGGCGTGCGGGGCGTCCCAGACGCTCTTGCCGACCGAGGTCGCGGGCGCGGCCGGTTTGGCCGCGACGGCGATGCGGTGGCACGCGATCGGCTTGCCGCCGTGGCGCCAGATCACCTGGTAGCTGCCGGCGCCCGCCGGCGTGAAATCGCCCGTGACGCTGGTCGGCGGGCCGTCACGGCGCACCGTGGTCAGCGTCTTCTCGCCGCCCTGCGGATCGGTCACCGTCAGATCGCCGCCGCCCTCGCCGACCGCCATGACCTTCACCGGGTGTCCGACCGCGGGGGCGAGCGGCGACCACCAGAGCGACGCCGTGTCGCTGTCCGTGCACCCGCCCGCCAGCTCGTGGGTGGCAGCGGCAGGCGTCCGCCCGGGCTTCGCCTTCTTGTCTTTCTTCGCCTGCTTCTCCTGCTTGGCCGCGTGGGTGGCGGTCGCCGGCAGCAGCGACAGCGCCGCCCACAGCACGGTCGATGAGCGCGCCGCTCTCATCGCGCCGGCACGCCTTCGTTGGTGCCGCCCGCCGCGCTGCCCATGGGCGGGCTGCGCTTGGCCGGTCCACTGCCGATCACCAGCGTGTAGCCGTGGCGCGCGACGAACGCCTCGAACAATTCTTCGGCGTGAATCTGCGCGCGGTCCAGCGCGCCCTGCGCCAGCGCGCCGTGCTCCAGCGCCGCCCGCGCCTCGCCGTACCAGCGGTTGCGATCCTCGGGCGCGATCGAATTCAGAAAACCCGACGTCTCGTTGATCGTCTCGAAGCGCAGGATGTCGACCGACAGGATCCGCGGCGGCGGCAGCGTGATGCGCACCTGGCGCTCGGCGTGGTTGACGGTGATGCCAGCCTTGTCGTCGCAGATGTCGAAGCCGGCCGACACGATCCCGGCGTAGAAGAGGTAAGCCTCCGGCTCTTTCGTGAACGGCAGATCGACCGCCTTCGGCACCGTCTTCTTCGCGTAGTCCGCCAGCGACATCTCGACCGTCGCCAGCTTGCAGACCCGCCGGACGCCCTGAAGGATCTGCAGCTCCTCGGCCTTCGCCGCGCGCGAGCCGCGGTAGGCGACCAGCGCGCCCGTCAGGAAAATGACGAGGATCAGCGCAACGTAGGTCACGATCATCGGGCGCCGGGACCGCGGCTTCTCCGAAGCAGGCTTCACCGACGGCAGTCTACATCGGAGGGGAAAGGGGCCCCCACCCTTTCCTCCGAACCTCCCGCGAAGAGCTCGGCCAGGCGAAGCCCGGCCTCGCTCACGCGATCAACCCGAAGTCCCGCCCATTCCCCTCCCGTGATACCAATGTATGGATGCGCTGGCGCGACCAGAGTGGTCCCACCCGCACGCAGCGCGCCGATCCGAGCGAAGCTCGGCCGCCAGGCGTCAAGCGCCCCCGCATCGGCGTCCTGGTCGATTCGCTGCGCAAGACCTACCAGACCACCCTGCTGGCGGGCATTTCGGAGGTCGCCTACCGCCGCGACGTCGACATCGTCGTGTTCGCGGGCGGCGTGCTGGGCGCCCCCCGCAGCGACGGCATCAACCGAAACTTCGTCTTCGATCTGTGCGACAAGCGCAGCCTCGACGGGGTCATCATTCTGGGCGGCGCGCTCGGCAATTTCCTCGGCCCGGCGTCGGTGGCCGACCTGTGCGCGCGCCTGGCCCCGCTGCCGCTCGCCAGCATCGCGATCGCGCCGCCCGGCGTCCCCGGCCTGCTCGTCGACGAGACGCCCGGCATGCGGCAGTCGCTCGAGCACCTGATCGTCCGCCACGGCTGTCGCCGGATCGCCTTCATCCGCGGGCCATCGGTCAACGCCGAGGCCGAACACCGCTACGCGATCTACCGGACGGTGCTGGAGGAGCGGGGCCTCGAGATCGACCCCAACCTGATCTGCGACGGCACGTTCGAGAAGGCGGCCGGCGAGGCCGCGGTCGAGCTGCTGGTCGACGAGCGGAAGGTCCAGTTCGACGGGCTGGTCGCGGCCAACGACTACATGGCGCTGGGCGCGATCCCGGCGCTGCAGGAGCGCGAACTGCAGGTGCCGTCCGACGTCGCCGTGATCGGCTTCGACGACATCGAGGACGCGCGCTTCTCGACGCCGCCGCTGACGACCGTGCGCCAGCCGCTGTACCAGCAGGGCGAGGCGGCGCTGGACCTGGTGCTGGCGCAGATCGAGGGCGCCGAGGTCGCCCCCCAGACGACCGCCGCGACCGAGCTGGTCGTGCGGTTGTCGTGCGGCTGCCTGTCGGGGCTGGCGCGTCCGGGCCGCGTCGGCACGGTCACGCCGACGCAGACCCCGCTCGAGAGCCTGCTGGTCGAGCACGGCGACGATGTCGCGCGGCAGCTCGCCCGCTCGGTGCACGGCGCCGACACGTCGCTGTCGAAGGGGTGGGACCGGCAGCTGGTCGACGCCTTCGAGGCCGAGCTGCGCGGCGCGGGGGCCGGACTGTTCGCGTCGACGCTCGACCGGCTGCTCAACAGCGTGGCGCTGGCGGGCGACGATGTCGGCGCGTTTCAGGGGATGGTGTCGGCGCTGCGGCGACTGCTGCTGCCCGCGCTGCCGACCGAGCACATGCGCTGGGTGCAGGCCGAGGATCTGTGGCACGAGGCGCGCGTGCTGATCGGCGAGCTGGCCGAACGCGCGCAGGCGCAGCACCGCCTGCACAGCGAGCGCCTCGCGAACGCGCTGACGGAGAGCGGCGCCACCCTGCTCGCCACCCAGCAGGTCGCCGCCCTGACCGGCGCGATCGCCCACCAGCTCCCGCGCCTGGCGATCCCGAGCGCGGTGATGGCGCTGTACGAAGACTCGCCGCGCGTCACGGCCGACACGCCCGCGCGCCTCGTGCTGAACTACGACGCCGAGCCGACGCTGGATGGCTCTGGCGGCACCGCCGCCGCGACGCCGGCCAGCGGCCCGACCGTGCCCGCCGTCGAGCTGCTGCCCACGTTGTTCGCGAAGCTGGCGCGCCGCGCGTCGATCGTCGTCGAGCCGCTGTTCTTCCACGACCGACCGCTCGGCTGCCTGCTGCTGGAGATGGGCCCGCGTGAAGGGATGGTCTACGAATCGCTGGCCGAGCAGATCTCCAGCGCGCTGGAGGGCGCGCACCTGGTCACGCGCCTGGTCGAGGAAGCCACGCGCCGCCAGGCCGCCGAACGCCAGCGCCTCGAGAAAGAGATGGAGATCGCCGCCCGCATCCAGACGTCGATCCTTCCGCGCGACGTCTCGGTCCCGGGCCTGGAGATCGCCGCGGCGATGCAGGCCGCCACCGAGGTCGGCGGCGATTATTACGACGTCGTCCCCGTCGACGACGGCTGCTGGATCGGCATCGGCGACGTCGCCGGACACGGTCTCGGCACCGGCCTCGTCATGTTGATGATGCAGAGCGGGATCGGCGCGCTGGCGCGCAAGATGCCCGACGCGGCGCCGCGCGACCTCTTGCTGGCGCTGAACACGATGCTGGTCGAGAACGTGCGCGAGCGGCTGGGACAGCACGAGCACGCGACGCTGACGCTGATGCGCTACCGCCGCGACGGCAGCCTGGCGTTCGCCGGCGCGCACGAGGAGATGCTGATCCGGCGCGCCGCGACCGGCCGCTGCGAGCGGATCGAAACGCCGGGCGCCTGGGTCGGCGCGAAACGCGACATCACCGCCGGAACGGTCGACAGCAGCGCGCGCCTTCTACCCGGCGATCTGCTGGTGCTGTACACCGACGGCCTGACCGAGGCGGCCGGCGACGGCGGCGGCCGCTTCGGCATCGAGCGGCTCGTCGCGCTGGTCGAGGAGCACGGCGCCGCGCCGCCGGCGGCCGTGCGCGACGCGATCCTGGCGGCGGTCGCCGCCTTCTCGTCCCGCCGCGACGACGACGTGACCATCCTCGTCGCCCGGTACACGGCCTAGTCGCTCCGCTCG
>DATFXS010000940.1:0-18607 GCA_035315605.1 Polyangia bacterium | reverse complement strand
TGGGAGCAGCGCCTCGTCTGCGAGAGCGACGGAGGCGAAACGGGTGAGAAGGCCGAGGACTGACATGACGATCACCGCCTTGGTTCGCATCACGCGCCCAAATCTGGTCCGCCGTGAGCCCGCGCGCAAGACGAACGCCGTTGATCGGTGCATGATGGCCGACGTGGACAGGCTAGGGGCGGCCTGTGCGATCGCCGTGTTCGCGGTCGTCCTCACCGCGCCCGCGCGCGCGCGTTGCGAGGGGCTTCGCCTCGCGCTCGGCACCGGGGTCGCGAGCCGATCGGTGGGGAGCGGCATCGCCTTCCCCTTCGAGCTGACTTTGCAGGCGTTCCCCGCCGTATCCATTTCGGGCGGCGCCGTCGCAGCGGACGGAACGATCGTCTACGCCTACGGCGAGGTCGCCCTCAATCTCGGGGTCAGCTTCGGCGCCGGGGGCGGTGTCGGCGGCTACAGCGCGCCGGGCGGCGTGGTGGACGGCGCCGCATTTCATCTGCTCCTCGCGCTTCCTATCCCGTTCTATCCGCCGGATTTCCTCAGCAACCCGGTCGGGTTCGTCGACCACCCCTGGTGGGTCTATCTGTTGCCGTACTACCGGCCGACGTGGGGGCCGTGGTCGGGCGTCGCTCACGAGCTGGGCGTGATGCTGAAGGTGAGCCGCGAGATCACGCACCACCGAACCAAGATCGGCGGCTGAACACCCGTCACAGCACCTGGCGCAGGAACTGGCCGGTGTAGCTGGCGGCGGCGCGCGCGACGTCGTCGGGCGTCCCCTGCGCCACCACCTGGCCGCCGCCGGGGCCGCCCTCGGGGCCGAGATCGATCACCCAGTCGGCGGTCTTGATGACGTCCAGGTTATGCTCGATGACGATGACCGTGTTGCCGGCGTCGACCAGGCGGTTCAGCACCGACAGCAGCTGCGCGATGTCGGCGAAGTGCAAGCCGGTCGTCGGCTCGTCGAGGATGTAGACGGTCCGTCCCGACGATTTCTTGGCCAGCTCCTTCGACAGCTTGATCCGCTGGGCCTCGCCGCCCGACAACGTCGTCGCCGACTGGCCCAGCTTGATGTAGCCCAGGCCCACCTCGCGCAGCGTCTCCAGCTTCTGGCGCACCTTCGGGATGTTCTCGAGGAACTCGCAGGCCTGCGTGACCGTCATGTCCAGCACGTCGGCGATGCTCGACTGGCGATAGCGCACCTCCAGCGTCTCGCGGTTGTAGCGCCGGCCCCCGCACGCCTCGCACACGATGTAGACGTCCGGCAGGAAGTGCATCTCGATTCGCAGGATGCCGTCGCCCTGGCACGCCTCGCAGCGTCCGCCCTTGACGTTGAACGAATACCGCCCGGGCTTGTAACCGCGCGCCTTCGATTCGGGCAGGTTCGCGTACAGATCGCGGATGTGCGTGAACACCCCCGTGTACGTCGACGGGTTCGAGCGCGGCGTCCGCCCGATCGGCGCCTGGTCGATGTCGATCACCTTGTCGACGTGCTGCAGCCCGTCCAGCCCGTCGTGCGCCTCGGCCGGCGTCTTCGCGTGATTCAGCTTGCCGGCCAGCGCGCGCAAGAGGGTATCGATCACCAGCGTCGATTTGCCCGATCCCGACACGCCGGTCACGCAGGTGAGGACGCCGATCGGGAAACCGACCGTCACGTTCGCGAGGTTGTGCCCGCGCGCGTGCTTGAGGGTCAGCATCCGGTTCCCCGACTGCCGGCGCTGGCGCGGCACCTCGATCGCCTTGCGCCCCGACAGGTACGCCCCGGTCAGCGAGTGCGAGTTGCCCGCGATGTCATCGGGCGCGCCCGCCGCGACGATGCGCCCGCCGCCCACGCCGGCGCGCGGGCCCATGTCGATGACGTAGTCGGCCGACCGGATGGTGTCCTCGTCGTGCTCGACGACCAGCACGCTGTTGCCGAGATCGCGCAGCCGCGTCAGCGCCGACAGGAGGCGCGCGTTGTCGCGCTGGTGCAGGCCGATCGACGGCTCGTCCAGGATGTAGAGCACGCCGACCAGCGAGCTGCCGATCTGCGTCGCCAGGCGGATACGCTGCGATTCGCCGCCCGAAAGCGTCGCCGCCGTCCGGTCGAGCGACAGGTAATCCACGCCGACGTTGTTCAGGAACGACAGGCGATCGCCCGATTCGCGCAGGATGCGGCCGGCGATCTCCTTTTGCCGCGGCGACAGCTTGATGTCGCGCAGGAAGGCGTGGGCCTCGCGGATGGTCAGCGCCGTCATCTCGGTGATGCTCTTGCCGCTGACCTTGACGAAGCGCGCCTCCTTGCGCAGCCGCGTGCCGCTGCACTCCTCGCACACCGTCTGGGACATGTAGCGGTGGAACTCGTCGTAGATCGCCTCGAAGTCTTCGTCGGTCGTGCGGCCTTGCTCGCGCCGCCGCCGCTCGTATTCCTCGAAGCGCCGCCCGAGGTTCGCGACCACGCCCTCGAACTCGCGCTTGTAGGTGTGGGTCCGTCCGTTCTTCTCGAAGGCGAACTCGACCTCATCGCCCTGCGAACCTTGCAGCAGGATCGACCGCGCCTTCGCGGGCAGCTTGCCCCACGGCACGTACTGGTCGATCTCGAAGCGCGAACAGACCGCGTCCAGAATCTGGTGGAAGAAGAGGTTGTTGCGCCGTTCCCACGGCTCGATGGCGCCTTCTTTGATCGACAGTTCCTCGTCGGGGACGATCAGATCCGGATCGAAGAACATCTTGGCGCCGATGCCGTCGCAGGCCGGGCAGGCGCCGGCCGGGTTGTTGAACGAGAACAGCCGCGGCGTGATCTCGGGATAGGTGATGCCGCAGGTGGTGCAGGCGAACTTTTCCGAGAACAGAAGGTCGTCCCCCTCCAGCGGCGAGATCTTGACGACGCCCTCGGCCAGCTTGGCGGCCAGCTCGACCGAGTCGGTCAGTCGCTGCCGGATGCCGTCTTTCTTCACGAGGCGGTCGACGAACACCTCGATGGTGTGCGGCTTGTCCTCGGCGAGCTTGGGCGGCTCGGCCAGCTCGGCCAGCTCGCCGTCGATGTTCGCGCGCACGAACCCGTCCTGGCGCAGCTTGCCCAGCAGGTCAGTGAACGCCCCCTTCTGTTCGCGCACGACCGGGGCCAGCACCGAAAAGCGGGCCCCTTCGGGCAGCTCCAGCACCTGATCGACCATCTGCTGGATCGTCTGCGACGCGATCGGCTTGCCGCAGTTCCAGCAGTGGACGATGCCGACGCGCGCCCACAGCAGGCGCAGGTAGTCGTAGATCTCGGTCGCGGTGCCGACCGTCGAGCGCGGGTTGCGCGACCCGGTCTTCTGTTCGATCGAGATCGCCGGCGACAGCCCCTCGATCGAATCGACGTCGGGCTTGTGCATCTGGTCCAGGAACTGGCGCGCGTACGCCGACAGCGACTCGACGTAACGGCGCTGACCCTCGGCGTAGATCGTGTCGAACGCGAGGGACGATTTGCCCGAACCCGACAGGCCCGTGATCACCACGAGCTTGTCGCGCGGGATCTCGACGTCGATGTTCTTGAGGTTGTGCTCGCGCGCACCCTTGATGACGATCTTCTTCATTTAGATTGGGGGGCCGCCGGTCAATCCACATCGTCCAAACCCTGCGCGACGGGTTGCCTTACAGCCGCAATGCGTCGGCAGAACGGATTTCCAGCACGCTTACCCTATCACTACTCGCGCAACTGTTTTGCGGGTCGCGCAACGTTTCGCCGCGGGTTTTTAAAATGCCCGGTTCGCCCTGCGCGCCACAGCTCTGGCGGAGCGGCTTGGCGCGGCGCGGAGATCAGCAGCCCGACGCGGGGCAGGCCCCGAGCGAGATCGTCTTGTTGGCCGTTCCGCCGACGACAATCGGGTTGACCTGACCCATCCCGACCGCCGCCCGACGTCCCCCGCTGTCGTCGCCGTAGAGCATCAGGTCGAGCGAGTCCTTGATCGTCGGCTTGATCAGAAGCCCGAGCGTGGCGCCGGATTGGATCGGCTGCATCGAGGGGAAGTAGAGCGTGTTGTTGTTGCCGGCGCTGCCGAGGTGCGCGTCCACCTCGATCTGATAAAGGTCCGGCAGGCCGGCCGCGATGTCGAGGTGGACGATGACGACCGAGTTACCGCCAGTGTCGACGCCGTTGCCAGCGCCGCAGCCGGCGCCGCCGACCAGCAGTGCCAGCGCAAGGACCGCCAGCGTTCCGCGTGGGCTCGTCCTCATCAGAACGCCTGCTTCGTGCCGAGCGTCGTTTCGAGCCCGCTCGACGCGTTCCTCGAGATGACGACGGCCGTCGCCGCGCCCGCCGCGACCACCGCGCCGGCCGCCACCCAGAACCAGGGACGCCGGTAGAGCGGCCGCTTTCGGGGCGCGCCCGGCGCGCCGCCGCCCACAAGAGCCGCGTCGGCCCGCGCGTTCGCGGGCCGGAGATCGATCGGGCGCAGGTCGACCTGAATGGCCACGGTCTTTCCGGCGGCCACGGCGACGTCCTCGATCGTGGGCGAGAACCCCGCGTGCTGCACCGCCACCTGGTGACGTCCGGGCGTCGTCCAGACCATCTCGCCGAGCGGCGTGCTGCCGACCGGCTTGCCGTCGACGGTCACGTCTGCGCCGTCGGTCGGGCAGGCCACCTGGATCTGGCCCAGCTTGGTCTTCAACTCGGCGGCCGAGCGGCGCGCCTCGGACAGCGTCTCCGGCGGCGCGTCGCCCGCTTCGCGCAAGAACCGATCGAACGCCGCGACCGCGTCGACGGGTCGGCCGAGGTCGCGGTTCGCCTGACCGATGTTGAACCAGAGCTTCGGGCTCGGAAAGATCCGATAGGCGGCGGTGAATTTATCGAGCGCGGCCGCGTAGTCGCCGCGCCCATAGGCGGCCGTCCCCTCGCTCAGGAGGACCTGCGCCCGCGCCTTGTCACCCGCCGCCTGCGACGGTTGGGCGGGAGCCGCGACGGCGCGCGTCGCCGGCGCAGCACAGACGACCACAATGGAAAGCGCCACCTTCCAGGCCCCCTTCGGGGTCGCGGTTCGGACGGTCACAGTTCGTTTATCAGCTTACGCTTGACGGGCAGAGTTGGCGCGGGCGTGTTTTCGGGGGCTGGTGCCGCGGCGTGTTTGGCGGCCTTTGCGCGCCGCGCCGGATGTCGCCGCGCGCCTTCCTTCCGAGTCGTCCTGACGGCCTTTTCGTCGATTTTTGCCGGTGTCGAATCAGTAGCGTCTTCGTCCGCAGTCGGCTCATTGTCTGCGCGTCGGGCTTGATCGTCGGCGGCCTTGTCGGGCGGCGGCGTGGGCGGCAGCGGCTCGACGACCGCCGGCGCGCTGTTGACCGCCGCGGGCACGGCCGCCGGGGGGCGTCGCCGCAATGGCCCACGCACCAGCATGGCGCCGCCCGCGATCGCGATCGCCGCGATCGCGACGCCGGCCCAGACGCCGGCACGCGATCGCCGGCGGGGCCGTGGCGGCGCAAGCTGGCGAAGGTTCCCGGCCATCGTCGGCGCCGATTCGACCGGCGTCAACGAGACGCCCGGAAGGCTCAGCCCGAGTTCGCGCGCCTCGCCGACCGGCAGCGGCCGGCCCGTCGCCGCCGCCTCCAGCGCGCGCGCGAACGCGGTCACGTTCGGGAAGCGCTCGCTCGGCTCCTTGGACAGCGCGCGCTGGATCACCCGTTCGACGTCCGGCGGCAGATCGTTGACGAAGTTCGACAGCCGCGGCGGTTCCTGGTGCACGACCTGATAAAGGAGAGCGGCCGTGTCGTCGCCGAGGTAAGGCGGCCGCCCGGCCAGCATCTCGTAGGTGATGCACGAGAGCGCCCACTGATCGATCAGGTGGTCCAGCTCGGTCTCGCCCTTCGCCTGCTCGGGCGCCATGTACATGGGCGTGCCCATCAGCGTCGACGCGTTGGTCAGCGCCGTGCTCGCCGCGCGCACCTTGGAGATCCCGAAGTCGAGAACCTTGGCGAAGTCCTCGCCCTGCACGCGCACCAGGAACAGGTTGGCGGGTTTGAGATCGCGGTGGACGACGCCCTTGGCGTGGGTCTCAGCCAGCGCGGAGGCGACCTGCTTGGTGATCCGGACGGCGGCCGGCAAGGTCAGGGCCGTCTTGCGGTGCAGCCGCGTCGCCAGATCCTCGCCTTCCAGGTACTCCATCACCAGGTACGGCTGCCCGGCGTGCGTGGTGCCGAAGTCGAACACGGTGATGATGTTGGGGTGGCCGAGCTGCGAGGTGATCTCGGCCTCGCGATGGAACCGCAGCAGCGCCTCGCCGTTCACGGCCAGCTCGCGCGTCATCACCTTGATCGCGACGCGCTTGTCGAGGCGCAGCTGCCGCGCCTCGTAGATGCCGCCCATCGCGCCCTCGCCGATCAGGCGGACCACGCGGTAGGCGTCGTTCAGCGTCGTGCCGACGAGCGATCGCGCGTCCCGGGTCCGGCGTAGTTCCGGCATTCGCCCCCGATTTTAGCCCTACCTCGCGAGGCGCGTCGCGAGATCGAGCGCGGCCAGAAAGCTTTCCGGGCGGGCTCGGCCGCTGCCGGCGATGTCGTAGGCGGTGCCGTGATCGGGCGAGGTGCGCACGAACGGAAGCCCGAGCGTGACGTTCACGCCCTCGTCGAAGTGCAGCAGCTTCAGCGGGATCAGCCCCTGATCGTGGTACAGCGCGACGACGGCGTCGAAGCGGCCGCCCGCCGCGTCGCGGAAGACGACGTCGGGGACCTGCGGGCCGGTCAGCTCGGCGGCCAGCGCCGCGGCCGCGAGGCGCGCGCGCGCGGCCTCGATGGCCGGGCGAACCAGGCGTTCCTCCTCGTCGCCGAAGCGGCCGGCCTCGCCCGCGTGCGGGTTCAGCCCGGCCACCGCGATGCGCGGCGCGGCGATGCCGAAGCGGCGCGCCAGCGCGTCGGCCGTCAACCAGATCGCCGACGCGATGCCGTCGACGGTCAGCAAGCCCGCGACGTCGCGCAGCGCGACATGCGTCGTCGCGACGGTGACGCGCAGGCGCGGCCCGGCCAGCATCATGGCGAATTCGCGCACGTCAGCCCGCGCCGCCAGGTATTCGGTGTGTCCGGGAAAGGCGAACCCGGCGCGCGCGATCCACTGCTTCGAGATCGGCGCCGTCACCAGCGCCCTGGCCTCGCCCGCCAGCGCGGCCGTGGTCGCGGCGGCCAGGTACGCCAGCTGAGCCCGCCCGCTCTCGTCGTTCGGCTTTCCGGGCGGGACCTCGTTCGGGGCCAGGTTCGTGACGGCCCGGAGCCTCGCGGGAGCCGGGGCGGGGACGCCCGCGATCGAAGCCGCCCGCGCCAGCACCCCCGGGTCGCCGTAGACGACGGCGTCGACGCCGGGACGCGCAGCGAGCGCGCGCACCACGACCTCGGGGCCGATCCCGCAGGGATCGCCGAGCGAAATCGCGATCGGGGCCACGCCCAATCTTAAGTCATCCGCAGATGCTGGGATCGGGGGTCATGCAGGTGCCGGCGGTGGAGTTCGGGAGCACGACGCACCGGCCGGGCGGCTTGCACGCCGGCCCGAGCATGGTGTCGCACGCCGTGCCCGGATCGACGTCAGCCTTGCACGTCCCGTTGTCCGCTTCCGTCGCCTGACCGGTCGCCGTGTAGCAGCCGCCCGCCTTGCACCCCGACCGCACCATGTCCGCGCTGGAGGGTCCGCACGGCGCGCCGTCGTCACCGTACGTCATCATCATGCAGGTCTTCGAGGCGGCGGGACCGCTGCACGCCAGGCCCACGACGCCCGCGCACTGGGCGGTGCCGGCGCCGCACGCCGCGCCGACCGTCGTGCCCGCCATCTCGCACGTCCCCGCGCCCATGTTGACGACGTCGTTGGCGACACAGTTCAGCAGGGCGCTGCAGGTCTGCCCGGTGCAGGGCTGATTGACCGCGACCAGCGCCTGGCAAGTGCGCGGGCTGCCGACGCAGGTCTGGCCGTGCCCGCACTGGCCGTCCAGGCACGCGTCACCGACGGACGGCGGCGCCTGGCAGGTTCCGCAGACGCTGGTCTTGTCGCGCAGGCAGAACGCGCTCTCGCACTGGCCGTTGAACGCGCAGGGCATGGACGTCGCGCGCGTGCCCGCCGGCGTGCAGGCGGCCGGCGGCGCGCCATTGAGGAAGTCGGTGCACGTCCAGCCGCCGATCGCCGCCACGCACTTTTCGGTGTTGGCGGGACTGTTTCCGGTGTCCTTCGCGGAGAGCGCCAGCATGCACATCTGCTGCTCCTCGGCGACGCAGGTCGACATCTCGCCGTTGGCGCGGGTGATGCCCGTGCCGTTGGTGCAGGACGCGCGCTTGCCGCACATCGCATTCGCCAGATCGCTGCACGCCTGCATCGCCGACAGCGGCGGCGACGAGACGCTGCCGCAGCCGACGGCGACAGCGCCCACCGCCAAGATCCGAACCGTGATCCCCGTCATGTGGCGGGGATCGTATCGCAAAGGCCGAGCTACTTGATCGGGAAGTAGCCGACCTTGGTGACGATCTGCTGCCCTTCCTTCGAGAGCACCCAGTCCGTGAACGCCTTGATGTCTTCCGAGGGCTTCGTCCGCGTGTAGAAGAAGAGCGGGCGCGACAGCGGGTAGCTGCCGTCGTGAATCGTCGCGTCGGACGGCGCGATCGCGGGGCCGGCCGGGTCCTTCTTGATCTTGATGATCTTGATGCCCTTCGCGTAGGCGGCGCCGCCGTAGCCGATCGCGAACTTCTCCTTCGAGACGGCGTTCACGACCGCCGCCGTGCCCGGCATGTTCTGGGCGCGCGGCGTGTAGTCGGCGTTCTCGAGCACGTGCTCCTTGAAGAAGACGTAGGTGCCCGAGCTGTTCTCGCGCGAGTAGGGGATGATCTTCGCGTCCGGCCCGCCGACGTCCTTCCACGACGTCGCCTTGCCGGTGAAGATCAACTTGAGCTGCGCCATCGACAGCTCGGAGATCGGGTTCGATTCGTGCACGTAAACCGACAGGCCGTCCTTCGCGACCACCGTCTCGATCGGCGCGGCGCCCGATTTCTCCTGCACCTGCTTCTTCTCGGCGTCCTTCATCGAGCGCGACGCCTCGCAGATATCCGTCGTCCCGTTGATGAGCGCGCTGATCCCGGTCCCCGACCCGCCGCCGGTCACCTGGATGACCGTCTTCGGGTTCTTCTTCATGTACTCCTCGGCCCAGCGCTGTCCGAGCACGACCATCGTGTCCGAACCCTTGACCGTCACCGTCCCGGCGAGGGCGGTGAACGCCGGTAGCTGCGCGCCGGCGACCACCGCGGCGGCGAGGACCATCCTGATGCCGTTTCGAGACGTCATTTCTTTCTCCTTTTGGTTTTTCGAAAGCTGTCGGTCTAGAGCGCGATGCCGAGCCGGAACGCGAACTCGTGCTCGGTCTGCGTACCCTTCGTCTTCAGGCCGTTGATGAACGAGGTGTCGCCGTCGAAGTGGTTGAGGATGTAGTTGGCGGTCGCGCGGAAGCGCTTCGATCGCCAGTAGTTCACGCCCAGCTCCCACGACGTCACCTTCGTCCTGCCGAGCGCGGAGCTCGGCAGCATCAGCGCCGACGTGTCCGCGTCCGGATCCAGGTGCACGTTCAGGTACTCGAGGCGCGTCGCCAGCATCACGCCCTCCTGCGGCGGCTTGATCCCGAACTTCTTGAAGCGCGGGAAAGGCTCCAGCCCCTGCTGGTCACCGATGATCCGATCGTCGCCCAGCACCCAGAACCAGAGCTCGCCGTACATCGAGTAGCCCTTGAACTCTGCGCCGCCCTGGATGGTCCCCGCGCCGCTCGTCGCGATGGTCTCCGCCGACAGCGGGTTGTGCTTCCAGACGAGCTCGTAGCGCGCGCCGAACTTGTGATCGAACGGGACGCTCACCTCACCCGCCGCTCCATACATCCGGCCGACCTGACGGAACTGATACGGCGTCACCGCCATCGTCGTCGCGTTCGTCAGGTTGAACTGCGAGAAGCTGAGGAACGTGAAGCCGCCCTGCGTGCTCAGATTGGGCAGCGCCAGCGTGTTGCTGCGATTGCCGGTCCAGAACGAACCGCCGATGTGGGCGTCGTGCAGGGGCCCCTCGCCCAGGAACGACATCGGCGCGACCCAGCCGCGCATCATCAGATCGAAGTTGTTGTCGGCGTTGCGGAAGTTCTGACCGTCGCCGTTGAAGAAGCCGATCGAGTAGAAGAAGTTCCGCGGGTCATTCCACCCGTGGATCATCGCGCCGATCTCCTTGTTGTCGGGGATGCCGAACGCGCGCACGGTGATCGAACGCTCCATGAAATCGAAGTATTTATCCGACGTGCGATTTTCCAGCGTGAAGGGCGCGTCGTACTGGCCGACCTGGAGGATGGCGAGGTTGCTCCACGGTGCGATCGCGACGTAATCGTCGGTGGTGTTCAGGTTCGTCTGCGCCACCGGCGCGGCGCCGGCGGGCGCCCCGGCCGCGAAATCACCGGCCAGGCTGAAGAAGACCAGGTTGTCGATCCAGCCGCCGAGCTCGAGGCGCGCGCGCCGGAGCAGGAAGGTGTGCTTCGGCACGCCCGACGCGATGTCCGTTTTGTACGCGTAGCCGTCGACCTGCAGCCGGCCGTTCGGGAACAAGATGAACGTGTTGTCGGGCGAGCGCAGGAACGCGGTCCCGTCGCTGAATCCGGCGAGCGGCTCGCCGGTCAAGGCGACGGTGGGCGCGGCGGCAGGCGCGGCGGGCGGCGCTGGCTCGGCGACCGGCGGCGCAATCGGCGCGGGTGCCGGCATCGGCGGCGGGGGCGGCGGCATCGGCGCGGCGGGCGCGGGCGCGGCCTCGGGCGCTGGCGGCGGCGGGGCCGGCGGCGCGGGTGCGGGCGCGGGCGCCGCCTGGCTGATCGGTCCGGGTGGGTGAACTTGTGCGCGCGCCGCCGGTGAGGTTGCGAAAACGAGGGCGGCGACTGCGGGCGAGAGGCGGAGGACCTTCTTCGCGGGCTGGCTCATTCGTGGACTCCCTTCTGCCGCGCATCGTGGTTGAGTCCGGTCACATGAGCGTGACGTCAGCGAAACTTTTTCGCACGGCGTCGCAACCGTTTTGTCACGCTCCTGTCACAAACGCGGTCGCCGCGACGGAGCGCGAAACAAATCCGCCGATTTAGAGCTTCATCGCGGCCAGGCGCTGGACCGCCTCCGCGAGGCGCGCCTTGTCCGCGCAGACGGTCAGGCGGACGAAGCCCTCCCCCGACGGGCCGAACCCGGTCGCGGGCGTCGCGACGATCCCGGCCTCGGTCAGCAGGCGCGCCGCGAACTCGATCGACGTCAGCCCCTTGGGATTGGCGACCAGCGTGTAGAAGCTGGCCTTCGGCGTGAGCACGTCGAAGCCGGCGGCGGCCAGGCCCCCGCACAGGACGTCGCGCCGTTCCTTGTAGATCGCGCGCTGCTGGGCGACGGGCGCCTGATCGCCGGTCAGCGCGGCGATGGCGGCGCGCTGGACCGCCTCGAACACGCCCGAGTCGACGTTGGTCTTGACCTGACCGAGGCCGGCGACCAGCGCCGGGTGGCCGCAGGCCCAGCCGACGCGCCAGCCGGTCATGTTGTACGTCTTCGAAAGCGAGTGGAACTCGATGCCGACCTCGCGCGCGCCCGGCGTCTCCAGGAAAGAGCGCGGCGGCGCCTCGTAGTACATTTCGCTGTAGGCGAGATCGCTGGCGACGATGACGTCGTACTTCTGCGCGAAGGCGACCACGCGCTCGTAGAAGCCGGGCGCGGCGAGCGCCGCGGTCGGGTTGTTCGGGTAGTTGATCCACATGATCTTCGCGCGGCGCGCGACGTCTGCGGGGATCGCGTCCAGATCGATCAGGAATCCGTTCTCGCGTCGCAGCGGCATGAAGTACGGCTCGCCGCCCGCGAAGCGGGTCAGCGTCGCGTAGACCGGGTAGCCCGGATCGGGGCAGAGCACGACGTCGCCCGGGTTGACGAAGGCGAACGGGAAGTGCGCGATCGCCTCCTTCGATCCGATCACGCAGATGACCTCCTTGCCGGGATCGAAGTCCAGCCCGAAGCGCGTCTTCATGAAGACGGCCGCGGCCTTGCGGAACGATTCCATGCCGACGTACGACGGGTAGCGGTGGGTCGACGGCTCGCGCGCGGCCTCGGCCAGCGCCGCGACGATGTGGGGCGGCGTCGGCAGATCGGGATCGCCGATGCCGAGGTCGATCAGGTCCTTGCCCTTCTTTCGTTCCTCGTTCTTGAGCGCGTCGATGCGCGCGAACAGGTAGGGCGGCAGCTCCCGGATCCGGTGGGCGAGCTCGATCTTCATGGCAGGGCTATCTACCACGCCGCCGCCGACGGGGACGAGCGCCCTACGGCATCCAGGTGATGTCCGAGCTCGCGTACTTGCAGATCGTCGCGTCGGCGCCGGACCCGCTCTTTGGCGGCTCGGCGCCGGTGTCGTTGCCGGTGTAGCGCTGACAGATCGTGATCGAATTGGCGGCCGCCTTGACGAGGATGCTGCCGAACGTCGCCGTGTCGTTGTAGTTCGAGTTGACGCCGACCAGGGCCGAGGTCGTGCCGCTCGGCACCACCATGACGTTCTTGATCTGCACGTTGCGCGCGTACTGGGTCGAGCAGTTGCCGCACGAACGGTACAGCTTGCCGAAGTCCTGCACGCAGAAATTCTGGATGACCATCGTGCCGGGGCCGTTGTGCTGGAACACCTTGTCGGCCGCCTTCTGCGCGCCGCCGCCGTCGATGGTCATCACCTGGTTGGCGGACGTGCCTTCGAAGGTCGCGGCGTCCTCGCCGACGTCTTCCCACCAGACGTTCTTCAGCGTGCAGCTGCCGTTGCAATGGACGCCGTCCGCCGCCGGGTTGCCGAGGATGACGTTCTGCAAGGTGGCGCCGTCGTTGAGCAGGAAGAGCGGCTTCTGGCTTTCGGACTGATTGCTGGTGGCGAGCGGTCCCGCGCCGACGAAGCGGGCCATGCCGCCGTCGAAGGTCGCGCCGATGTTGTACGTCGACGAAACCATCGTCGTGCCGGTCGCCGCCGGCCACGTGCAGAGGCTGGCGGTGGCGATCGCGCCGCCCGTTCCGGTCGCGCCGCCCGTCACGGTCGTCCCGCCCCGGCCGGGAGCTGCGCTGCCCGCGCCGCCGGTCGTGCCCGCGCTGCCGGTCGTGCCCGCGCTGCCGCTGGTTCCGGCCCCGCCCATCCCCGTCCCGCCGCCGCAACCCCAGAGAATCCAGGCACCGAGGCCGAGCAGCGCCAGAGGTACGACACGGTCCCGCATGATTGTGTACCAGTGTCTGGGTTATGGGACGCCGGCTCAGGCGCACGACGCGGCATGCAAGGTCGGCTTGACACGCCGGGATGACCGCATATTGTGAGCGGCTCGATGGCCTCCGAGAAAGACGACAAGAAGAAGACTGCCAAGCCCGCCGCCAAACCCGCGGCCGAGAAAGCCGCGCCGAAGGCGGCCGCCAAGCCGGCCGAGGCCGCTGCCGAGAAGCCCGCGGCCGCGGCTGAAAAGCCGGCCGCCAAGGCTGCAGCGAAGCCGGCGAAGAAAGCCGCCGCGGCGGCGACGTCGGGGCCGCCCTGTCGCGTCGAGGGCTGCAAGCAGGCGGTGCGCGCGAAGGGCTACTGCCGCAAGCACTACATCAGCTGGCGCCGCGGCGACGTCGGCGACCATCATCGCTACAAGATCTGCACGAAGGAAGGTTGCCGGAAGCCGCGTACGAAGGGCAGCCTGTGCGACGAGCACGCCGGCACTGGCGCGCCTGCCGCGGCTGCGCCCGCTGCCGAGGGCGGCGCGCCCGCCTAGCGCCGGGCGCGCGTCGGTGACGCGCGTCCGCGCGGGGAGGGTGGCACCGCTCTTGCGCTAATCTCGGGTCGTTTTGCAGAAGATCGTCATCCACGGCGGCAAGCGCCTGCACGGCGAGGTGCGGGTCTCCGGCGCCAAGAACGCGGCGCTGCCGATCCTCGCGTCCGCGCTGCTCGCGCGCGGCCGTTCGACATATCGTAACGTCCCCGCGCTCGGCGACGTGCGGACGATGGGCCGGCTGCTCACGCGCCTCGGCGCCGAGGTGACCGACACGGGCAAGGGGGTCACGCGCATCGACACCACCGACGCCGCCGGTCACGTGGCGCCTTACGATCTGGTCAAGACGATGCGCGCGTCGGTGCTGGTGCTCGGCCCGCTGGTCGCGCGCACGGGCCGGGCGCGCGTGTCGCTGCCGGGCGGGTGCGCCATCGGCGCGCGTCCGATCGACCAGCACCTCAAGGGCCTGGAGGCGATGGGCGCGCGCATCGAGCTCGCACGCGGATACGTCAACGCGACGGCGCGCCGGTTGCGGGGCGCCAGCATCGTGTTCGACATGGTGACCGTCACCGGCACCGAGAACATGATGATGGCCGCGGCGCTGGCGCGCGGGCGGACGACGCTGGAGAATGCGGCGCGTGAGCCCGAGGTGGAAGAGCTGGGGCGTGTGCTCAACAAGATGGGGGCGCGCATCAGCGGCGCCGGCACGTCGCTGGTCACGATCGAGGGGGTCGACGAGCTCACGCCGATCGAGCACACGATCATCCCGGATCGCATCGAGGCGGGCACGCTGCTGGTCGCCGGGGCGATCACGGGCGGCAACGTGTTGCTGCGCGACTGCCTGCCCGAGCACCTCGAGGCGGTCATCGCCAAGCTGCGCGCGGCGGGCGCCGAGGTGGTCGCCGACGGTGACGGCATCCGCGTGCGCGGCCGCAACGAATTCCGCCCCGCCGACGTTTCGACCCAGCCCTTCCCGGGTTTCCCCACCGACATGCAGGCGCAGTTCATGGTGCTGATGACGCGCGCGCGCGGGCAGTCCGTGCTGTCGGAGACGATCTTCGAGAACCGTTTCATGCACGTCCCCGAGCTGGCGCGCATGGGCGCCGACATCGTCGTCGAGGGGCGCACGGCCATCGTGCGCGGGCCGACGCGGCTCGCCGGCGCGACGGTGATGGCGACCGACCTGCGCGCGTCGGCCTGCCTGGTGCTCGCCGGCCTGATCGCCCGCGGCAAGACCGAGATCCTGCGCATCTATCACCTGGATCGGGGTTACGATCGGCTGGATAAGAAGCTGCGCGCGCTGGGCGCCGACGTGCGCCGCGCGAAAGGATCGGCGTGAAAAACACCGTGGCCGCCAAGCAAGTGAAAGTGAAAGCGAAGGCGAAGGCGAAGGCGAAGGCCAAATCGGCGGCCGGCGCGCCACCGCTGACGCTCGCGCTGCCGCGCGGACGCATCCTCGACGAGGCGCTCGCGCTGTTCGCGCGCGCGGGGATCGATCTGGGCGCGGCCGACAAGTCGCGCGCGGGGCGCAAGCTGATCATTCCGATCCCCGCGCACGACCTGCGCGTGCTGATCGTGCGCGACGTCGACGTCCCGGCTTACGTCGAGCACGGCGCCGCCGACCTCGGCATCGCCGGGCGCGACATCCTGGAGGAACAGGATCGCGACCTCTACGAGCCGCTCGATCTCGGCATCGGGCGCTGCCGCCTGGTCGTCGCCGAGCCCGAGGACCGGCCGGTCGACGAGATGGCGCAGCTGCACCTGCGTTACGCGACCAAGTTTCCCGAGCTGACGCGCCGCCACCTGCAGGGGCGCGGCATCGTCGCCGAGATCATCAAGCTCTACGGTTCCATCGAGATCGCGCCGCTGGTCGGGCTGGCCGATCGCATCGTCGACCTCGTGTCGTCGGGCGAGACGCTGCGCCAGCACCGGCTGCGCGAGGTCGAGACGATCCTCGAGGTCAGCGCCCGCATCTGCGTCGGCCGCGCCGCCGCCAAGCTGCGCAGCGACCGGATCGACGAGCTGGTCGGACGCCTCCGCGCGGTCCTCTGACCGTCGTCGCGAGCTAGCGCGTGTCGCAGGCGTAGTAGATGTCGACCTCGGTCATCCGGCTGTTGCCGTCGATCAGCATCTGGCACCACGAGCCGTAGAGCTGCAGGGCCATCTCGGTGGGAGAGGTGAAGTCCCAGCCGGACATGTGCAGGGGGTCGCGCGGCACCGTCTGGCCGTTCAGCACCACGGACGTGACCAGCAAGCGCGACCCGTCCGGCGCAAACGGCACATTGAGGATGCAGCTCTGGGGCTCCGGCGGCGAAAAGAGCAGAGGGAGGGTCGATTCGGTCGCGAACGCCGGGCCCGGCGGGAGTTGCTGGACCCCGCCCGCCTGGGCGAGCGCGTTCAGCGCGTCGGCGTCACTTCCGACCGTGGTTGACGGCGCCAGCACGACGGTTCTGATGCCTCCGGCTGCCGCCGCCTGGATGGCCGCCACGGCGTCGGCCTGCGCCTGGACCGGGTCGGCCGACAGCGTGCCGTTCTGTCCGGCGCAGCTGGGCGCATGGTCGGTCGCGAGCAACATGAATCGCGCGCCGTCCTTGGCGGACAGCGCGCGCAGGTAGGCGGCGCCCGCCGTGATCGCCGCCGCCGTCGGTGCGCCGCTGCCATCCGTACGCGTCGCGGGAATGGCGGCGGCGACGACGCTCGCGTTCATGGTCGTCACCGGAACGTCGACGGAGGCGGGCACGGTGCCCGCCCCGCACGCGGGACCCGGTTGGGGGAACGCGTAGAGGCCCCAGTCGACATCCCGGCTGTTGGCCGTGACGGTGTCAGACAATACGCTGATGACGTCAGCCCACTTGGTCTTGTCCCCTGCCACCGACTGATCGACCAGTACCAGGATGCTGACCGGGACGATGACACCGAGCGACTTGATCACGCCGCAGCTGGCGTCCGGGGTCGGCGCGGGCCCGTCAAGCGCGGGAGCTGCGTCGCCCGCGTCCATTCCGGCGGGAAGGCCGTCGACGGGCGAGCCCCTTTCAATCGGGGCCGCATCAGGCAGGATTCCGGGCCCCCCGGCATCCGTCTCCAGCGCCGGCCGCTTGCAGCCGACCGCCGCCAGCAGGCCCAGGATTAAAGGAGAGGCGCGCATGACGCGATAAGAAGGAAGCATGACACTCGTGCGGCCGATGTTCGCCATCCTCCTCGGGGGTAGTGCCCTGCAGGCGGCTTGCGCACATCAGAATTCGGCCCCCCCGGCGGTGCCGCCGTCGTCCTCCAGCCGGCTGCTCGACGAGCCGCTGCCGGCCTTCCACCGGCCGACCCTGCAGGGCGGGACGTTCGACTCGTCGGCGACGTCGGGGCACCTCCTGGTGATCGACTTCTTCGCCGCCTATTGCCGCCCCTGCCAGCGCAAGCTGCCGGAGCTGGAAGCGCTCCACCGCCGCCAGCCCGGTCTATCCATCGTGGGTGTCTCGCTGGACGAGACCGGCGACGACGCGCTGAAGTCGGTGGCGCGCCATCACCTGACATTTCCGGTGATTCACGACACCGGCAACGTGCTGGCCGGCCGGATGCGCGTCACGGAGTTGCCGATCTCGTTCGTCGTCGACGGAAACGGCCGGATTCGCTGGGTCGGCGGTCCGGACCAGCCCGACGATGCGCTCGCGCGGGCCGTGGCCGCGCTCACCGCGACGGAGGGGAAGGTCGTGAGACAATGATCAACATGATGTTGCGTCCGATCGTGAAGGGGTGGTTGCTGGCGGCCGCGTGCGCCGGCGCGGCGACGTTCGGTTGCGTCCAGACGTCGGCCGAAAAGGCGCGCAGCGTGCTGCCGCGCGCGCCGGCCGAGCAGGCGAAGTGCCGCGTGGCCGCCAGCCAGTCGAGCCCGCTCGTCACCGAATGGCCCGCCTCCGAGAAGGCGAACCTGGAGGTGCTGCTGCGGAACGGGACGGTCGCGGTCGCCTACTCCGGCTGCAGCATGCGCCTTCTGCCCGAGTGCCGCGTGCGGGGCGAATACCACTGGCAGCGGACGACGCCGTCGACGGATTCGCTGGAGATCAACGACTCGGACGAGCTGTTCGCGAAGCTGCCGCTCGGCGCGGCCTCGCTGGAAGGCGAGCTGAAGCGATCGGGCAAGCTGTCCGTGCAGACGACGGTCTCGGGGCAGCTGCGCCTGGAAAATGCGGCGGTAGCCGAGGTGCCGCGCGACGGCGCCTGCGCGCAGGCGACCCACCTACTGAGCGCGCTGTCGCTCGGCGCGTTCGCGCTGAAGGCGGGTGGCCAGAAGGACGCCAAGGCGACGGCGGGCATTTCCGTCGCCGAGGCGGGCCTCAAGACCGAACGCTCGGCCGATCTGCTGCGCTCCGCCGGCGATCCCGATACTTGCGCGCAGGGCACGGCCGAAAGCCCGCATGTGAATTGCGCGTCGCCCATCCAGGCGTTCCTGACCCCGCTGCCGGGCCGCACCGAAGAGGAAGGCCCGCCCGGCACCGTGAAGGTCGACTTCGTCTCGGCCGACGCCAACAGCCGCTGGGACGTCTACGCCGACGACGTCGTCATCTGCACGACGCCGTGCGAGCGCTACGTCAGCGCCGAACGACCAGTCATGCTGCGCGCGCGCGAGGAATCGTTCATGGGCTCGCCCGATCGCGTGAACGTCCTCAACTTGATCGAACATTCGGGAGAGGGGCGGCTGCAGCTGCAGGCGCACCACACGGCCCGGGGCGAGTGGGTCACCGGCATCACCTTCACGTCGCTGTCGGGCATGGCGGCCGTCGTCGGCATCGCGCTCACCGGCGTCGGTTACGGAGCCGACCATCCCACGATGGGCAAGGCCGGCCTGATCACGATGGGCGTATCGATCCCGGCGACCCTGGGCAGCATCTGGCTGATCCTCG
>DATFXS010000939.1:0-3179 GCA_035315605.1 Polyangia bacterium | reverse complement strand
CGCTCGGCATCGCAGTCGCGGTGATCGTGGTGCTGGCCGCCGCGGGCTACTTCGCGGCCCGGTCGGGGCCGGCGTTCGGTCAGTCGATCACCATCGGCTACGTCGACATGACGCGCGCGCTCGACGCGCATCCGGGGAAGGCCAGCGCGGAGTCGGCGCTGCGCGATTACGCGCAGGCGCAGGTCGCCGACGCGCAGCAGAAGATGAAGAATATGTCCGCCGCACAGAAGCAGGACCTGCAGCGTCAGGTCGACCAAGGGATCTTCAAAAAGCGCGCGGAGCTGCTGGGCGGCCTCGACAAGGACATCCGGGCCGCCGTTGAAAAGGTGGCGAAACAGCAGGGCATCAGCGTGGTGCTGAGCCGCGAGGTCGTCTTGTACGGCGGCGTCGATCTGACCGATCAGGTGATCAAAGCGATCAGTGGCAAGTAGCCGTCCGTTTCCGGGCATCGCAGCCGCGGCGGCCGCCGTGATGGTGCTCGCCGGCTGCGGCGGGCTGCGGCTTCCCGGCGCGGGGCCGGCGCACCCGCAGACGCCCGTGGTGGCGGACCGGACGCTACGGGTCGTCGTGGTGGATCTCGATCGCGCGACCCACGCCCACCCGCGCTGGGGCGAGGTCGACGCCCTCGACCGGCGCGTCGAGGGTCTCATCGGCCAGCTCTCCGCGGTCGCGGCGTCGGCGTCCGCGGCGCCGCCGCCCTCGATCGATCTGACGCCCGAACTCCGCGCCGCGGCGCTGCAGGAGACGACGCAGCTCGCGCCCGAGTTCCGCCGCCGGATGGATGCGGAAGCCGCCGACGCTCAGTCGGCTGCCCGCCGCGAGCTCGACGCATACGGCGCCAAGGTGCGCGCCGACCAGCAAGCCCAATTCGACGCGAAACGGATCGAGTTCCAGGCGGCGACCGACAAGGCCGTCGACGACAAGGCTGCGGCGCTGCGGGCGGATTCCGCGCAGTTCCAGCAGCAGACGCTGGAGCAATACCGGCTGCCTCTGCTGAACCTGCGCCTCAGGCTCGACGCGGTCTCGCAGTCCGACAAGAAAGAGTCGGACCGGGTGGCGCAGCAGCTCCAGGCCCTCACCAAGGAGCGCGACGACAAAATCGCCGCGCACGACAAGGCGAATGGGGACGCGCTTGTCGCCTTCCAGAAGGAGCAGCAGCAGGCGTTCGTGGCACAGCTTCAGGCGCTGCAGGCCGACCTGGGCAAACAAGGCCAGCAGTTGGTCGATCAGAAAGCGGCGGAGCTGAACCAGCGCATGCACACGCAGCTGTCCGCCAAGCAAACCGAGCTCAATTCCGAGCTGAACGCGAAGATGCGGGCCGACCTGCAGGCGCGGCAACAGTCACTCGTCTCCAACGCGCAGGCGCAGATGGCCGCGGCCCAGTCGCAGTCGCGCCAGGCCTTGCAGGCGCGGGTCACATCGCTGCGCGCTCAAATATCAGACGCCCAGGCGCAACGCGCACGTCTGCTGGCCGCCATCATGGCCGACCTGCGGATCGAGGTCGCCGAGTTGGCCCAGCAGCGGGGGTGGGATCTCGTGCTGACCCGAGCCGTCGCCTTTCCCGACGCGCCCGACGTCACCGCCGAGCTGATCGCGCGGATTCGCAAGTGACGGGCGGCCCGCGTTTGAACGGGGGGGAACCGATGCGTCTTTCGGGGATGCTCGTGGCGCTCGCCGCCGTCCTGCTGACGAGCGGGTGCGGGGGTGCGGTCGGCGTCGTGGACAGCCAGCGGGTGTTGAACGAGAGCGTGAAGGCGCTGCGGTACCAGCGGCAGTTGGACGACCGGGAAAAGCAGATGGCCGCCGAACTCGCCGCGCTCGCGCCGCAGGTCAGCCGCGCCGAACTCGCCGCGCGGCGCGCCCGCCTACTCACGGAGCTCACCCAGATGCGGCGCGACCTCGAAATCGAGCTCAACCAAGATCTCTACAAGGTCGCCGGCCGGGTCGCGCAGCAGGACGGCCTGCGCATCGTCCTCGTCAAGACTCCGACGCTGCGCGGCGGACGCGACGTCACCCAACAGGTCATCGATCAACTCAAGTAAAGTCATGCGGCTGGCGGAGTTGGCCGAACGCGTCGGGGGCCGCCTGAGCGGCGACCCCGACGTGGAGATCGGCCGCGTTGCGCCGCCCGAAGATGCCGGCCCCGGTGCCGTTGTGGTCGTCGCCGACCCGGCGCTCGTGTCCGGGATCGACGGGCGGGCCGCCGCGGTCATCGTGCGCGACGACGCGCCGGCGACGCGCGGGCCGGCCATTCGCGTGCGCGATCCCCGGTTGGCCCTCGCCCAGGCGCTGCGCGCCCTCATGCCCTCCGCGGGGCCGGCGGGGGGCGTTCATGCGACGTGCGTGCTGGGCGAGGACGTTCGGCTCGGCGACGGAGTGTTTCTGGGGCCGTACGTCGTGGTCGGGCCGGACGTGGTCGTCGGCGACCGGGCGCAGATCCACGCGCACGGCGTCATCGAAGAGGGCGTGCGGATCGGCCCCGACGCGGTGCTGCATCCTCGCGTGACGATCCGGCGCGGGTGCACCCTCGGCGCGCGCGTCGTGATCCAGTCGGGCGCCGTGATCGGGAGCGACGGGTTCGGCTACGCGCAGGACGCCGCCCGGCGGCATATTCCCATCCCCCAGGTCGGCACGGTCGTGCTCGGCGACGATGTCGAAGTCGGCGCCAACTCCACGGTCGACCGCGCGACGCTCGGCGCAACACGCATCGGACGCGGCACGAAGCTCGACAACTACGTGCACATCGGCCACAACGTAGAGATCGGTGAGGACGTGGCGATGGCCGCCGCCTGCTTCATCGCCGGGAGCGTTCGGATCGGCAACCGGGTGCTGATGGGCGGGATGAGCGGCGTCGCCGATCACCTCACCGTTGGCGACGACGCCGTGGTGCTCGGCGATACCGGTGTGACGCGGGACGTGCCGCCCCGAACCGTCGTAGCCGGGCATCCCGCGCGGCCGCGCATGCAGCGCCACCGGGCGGACGCGGCGGTTCGGCGCCTGCCGGAGGCGTTGCGGGAACTCGCGGACCTCCGGCGGCGCGTGGACCGGCTCGAGGGGCGATAGAGACGCCGCGGGAGCCGGCGGCCGCCCCGGGCACGCAGCACACGATCGCGTCGACCGCGACGCTGCGGGGCGCCGGGTTGCACACCGGTCGCGCGGTCCAGATGACACTGCGCCCC
>DATFXS010000938.1:0-2469 GCA_035315605.1 Polyangia bacterium | reverse complement strand
TGCTGACGGCACTCCTGGCTGCCGCGTCGCTGGTCGTCGCGCTCGGCCTGGGCGCCTGCAGCCGCTCCGCCACGGACTCGCTGACGGGTCCCGCCAAGAGCGGCGGCGCGGTCGCGTTCGACCACGGCGGTCTGGGCAACCCGCCGCCCCCGGCCCCGCCGCCGGCCGCGAACCCGTGCACGGCGATCGGCGGTCTCGGTGGCGCCGTCGTCGGCACCGGCGCGGTGGCCCAGAACCGCTTGACCCGCTTGCGGGTCGAGGTCACGGGTGACGTCGCCGCGGGCACGCTGAACAAGATCGCCACGTGCTCCACGAGCGCCGCGCCGACGGTGAGCTTCATCTCCGGCACGGCTTCGCTGAACGGCACGTCGTTCGCGGTCGGGGCACTGACGGTGCCTCCGGGCGAAGCGGGTGCGCTGCTCGCGACGGATGCCGCGGGCAACACGCTCGAGATCATCTTCCCCGGCCTGGCGGTCCCGGCAGTCCCTGGCCCGCCGATCATCCGTGTCCAGACCACGCGGGGTGTCGCCACGGGCAGCAGCGTCTCGGTCCGTGCGTCGCTCGTCGCTCGTACGGCGAACGGCCAGACGGCCACGTTCACGGTCTCGGCGTCGAATCTCGTGGCCCCGGCGCTCCGGTAGTCGAACTTCGAAGTCTCAGCTCTTCCGCTCGCGGCCCGCTCCCCAACGGGGGGCGGGCCGCCGGGTTTTTTCGTCCCACTCGACTTCGTTCGCCGGAGAAGGACGTTTGGCACGGCACGTTCGCCATCGACGAACGAATCACCACCTTCACCCGGGCCGTATCGTTTAACGAAACACGATACTGACTATATCGCCTCAATATCGATGTATATATGAATAAACCATTGCAAGTCGAATCGTGGAGCTTAACATCCGGGTGCGGAGATCAGGGTCGCGTTCCAGAGCTCGGCGAGCGAGGCCCTATCCCCATATCGCCCTCGAGCGCGGACTGCGGAGCTCCTTGCACCCCGCCGGGTCCGACAGCGTGCCGCGGGCTTTCCGTGCGAACCCACTCGCACAGGAGGCACCCCCATGAAGAGCTTCACCCCGAAGTCTCCGTCCCTGCTTGCGGTCGCTCTGGCCGTCGCGGCGCTCGTCGTCGCGCTGGGCCTGGGTTCCTGCAGCCGCTCCGCCACGGATTCGCTGACGGGTCCCGCGACCCATGGCGGCGCCGTCGCGTTCGCCAAGGGCCAGGGCAAGGGCGGCGCCCCGCCGCCGCCTGCTCCGCCGCCCGTCGCAGACCCCTGCGTCTCGATCGCCGGCTTCGGCGGCGCCGTCATCGGCACGGGTAGCGTCCCGCAGAACCGCATCGGCCGTCTTCGCATGGAGATCGCCGGCGACCTGGCCGCGGGCACGCTGGCCAAGATCGGCGGCTGCTCGACGGGACTGGCGCCAAGCGTCACGTTCATCTCGGGCACCGCTTCGGCCAGCAGTGGCGGCGGCCTGAGCGTCTCGTCCACGTTCGGGGCGTTCGCGCCGGGCGTCGGTGAGGCCGGCGTGCTGCTCTCGACCGATGCCGCCGGCAACGTGCTGGAGATCATCTGGCCGGCGCTGGCGGTTCCGCCCGTCGTCGGTCCGCCGATCCTCCGCTACCAGCTGGCCCAGGCGGGCGAGGCCGGTCGCACGGTATCGGTGAACATGTCGTTCACGGCGCGCACGGCCAACGGCGCCACGGCCACGTTCACCGCTTCGGCGGCGAACCTGCTGATCCCGGCGCTCAAGTAGTCGAGCTTCGTAGTTTCCGTTTCCACTCGCGGCCCGCTCCCCATCGGGGGCGGGCCGTCGAGCTTCTTCGTCGCAGCGTTGCATCCCCGCGCAGCAGGTCAGGAAGGTCGGGCGTCTCCCGACGCGTCCGTCGCGGATTCCACCGCCTGTGTACGCCAGGGACCGCGCCGGAACTGCGGCTGCGGCGGCGCGCACACGCCGCAGCCATCGTGGACCGATGCGAACCGTTCCGTGGGCCGCCGGTGTCGCGGCCGCCGCGCTGTCCCTGCTGGCGGCGGTCGCGTCCGCTGCGCCCGCGACGCTGGCGCCGCCGCAGCACACCGAGGTCGCGCCCGGCGTGCACCTGTTCCAGACGCAGCCCTATGGAGACGTGGGCCTGGATGGCAACTCGGTCGCCATCGTGGGCGACGACGGCGTGCTCGTGTTCGACGCGAACGGCACGCCGGCGGCCGCGCGCGCGGTGCTGGCGGAGATCCGCAAGCTCACGAAGCTGCCCGTCCGCTACCTCGTCTACTCGCACTGGCACTGGGACCACTGGTACGGCGCCGAGGTCTACGCGGACGCGTTCCCGGGCCTGGTGATCGTGGCGCACGAGAAGACGCGCGCCCTGATGGCCGGTCCGGCGGTGGCATTCAACCAGCCGGGCCTGGACGAGCAGCTGCCCGCGCACATCCACGACGTCGAAGCGCAGCTCGGGAAGGCGAAGGCGGGCGATGCGGGCTCC
>DATFXS010000937.1:0-3503 GCA_035315605.1 Polyangia bacterium | reverse complement strand
TGCTGCGCGGCTTGCTGATCAGCCTGACGGTCGGATTCGCTCCGGTCGCCCCGACGGGGGTCGTGCGCTGGATTCCCGCCTTGCTGTACGGGACGGCGGCGATCTGCGATCGCTTCGACGGGATTCTCGCCCGCCGCCTCGGGCAGACGACCGCGCTCGGCGCGCGCCTCGACGAGGCGATGGACGCGCTTGGCCTGCTCGCGGCGCCCGTGGTCGCGGTCGCGTGGCAGCGCCTGCCGCCGTGGTACCTGTTGCTCGGCGCCGCTTATTACGTTTTTCGGGCAGGCATCTGGGTGCGCGGCTGCCTGGGGTTGCCGGTCCATCTCGACAAGATGATTCGCAGGCCGAGCACGCGGATCTTCGCCGGCCTTCAGATGACGCTGGTGTCGGTGGCGCTGGCGCCGATCCTCCCCCTCGAATTCACGACCGTCGCCTCCACGTTCCTGATGATGCCCCCGCTGGTCTTCTTCGTGCGTGACTGGTTCATCGTGATTGGGCGGCCCGTGGCGCCGCGCCCGCGACCGGCAGCCGCCCTTCGATGAACACCGCCGCGGCGCCGGCCGCCTCGCGCCAGGTGGCGTGCGCTCGGTAGCGCGCGACCGCCGCGCGAGACATCGCGCCCAGCGTGCCGCGATCGTCGGCCAGCGTGCGGAGGGCGCCGGCCCAGGCGTCGGCGTCGGCGGGGTCGAGGAGGAAGCCCTCGCGGCCGTGTTCGATCATCTCGCTCATCCCGCCGGCGGACGGCGCCAGCACCGGCAGTCCGAACCCGAGCGCCTCCAGGCACGAGAGCGAGTAGGCCTCTCGATCTGACGGCAGCGCCAGGACCTGGCTGCGCCGGAATAGCGTCGCCAGCTCGTCGCCGGTCCGCTCGCCGTGGAAGCTGACCTGCGCATCGAGGCCCAGGCGCGCCGCCTGGCGGTGGACCTCGCGCGCATAACGCGACGCCGTCAGACGGCCGACGACGTCCAGCGTGAACGCCCGGTCCGGGATCCGCGCCAGCGCATCGAGCAACCGGTGAAGGCCCTTGTGCCGGCTGACCGCCGCCGCGTACAGCACGCGCAGCGGACCGGGGGAACGGCTTCGCTCGTCGATGACGGCGTCATCGACGTCAGGCGTGACGTGATCCCGGCCCGGCGGGATGACGATCGCGGGGACGCCGCCGGCGCCGAGCGCGCGCGCGTCGGCCAGCGTCGCGGCGCAGACACAGATCAAACCGTCGACGGTCCCGAGGTAGCGCCGCTCGACCCGGGCCTTGAACGCGGCCAGCGCCTCGCCCGGCTGCCGGCTGCGCAGGTTGTGCACCAGCGCGATCAGCGTCCGGCCGCGCGGCCAGCCGCCGCGATCGCGGTTCGTACGGAAGACGGAAGGATGCACGAGCTCGTCCTGAATGACGGCGTCGTACGTCGTTGCGGCGGGCGCCGTCGGCCGTCGCAGCGGGTGGCCGAAGACGAAGTTGCGCGCCACCGCGCCGAAGTAGCTGGGCCAGCGCAGGCCGAAGACGTCCACCTCGTGGCCGAGCGATCGGAGGGCGCCCACCAGGGCGCGGTCGTAGATGAATCCGCCGGAGATCTGGTCGAGGCCGCCGTAGGCCACGAACGCGAGGCGCATTCCCCGTTCAGCCGAGGGTGCGCCGGCAGGTGGCGTAGGCGCTGTCGCTCTCCCAGACCTTGATGGTCAGCGCCCGCACCGGCGAGCGCGCCAGATCCGCGGCCAGCCGCTCCGCGATGATGCTCGCGAACTGTTCGATGCCGGGGTTCTTGCCGGCGAACTCGGGCAGCTCGTTCAGCATGCTTCCGCGGTAGCGGTCGCAGAGCGCGTCGAGGCGCGGCTCGATCACGGAGATGTCGATCAGGTACCCGTGCTTGTCCAGCGTGTCGCCCTCGAAGACGACCTCCAGACGGTAGGGATGCGAATGCCGCTCGTTCTCTTTGCCCCAGTCGCCGCCGACCAGACGGTGCTCGGCGACGAAAGCGCGCAGAAGGCCGACCGTGTATGCGAGCGCCATCGGTTCCACCTTTCTCCTAATGTCGATAGTCGAGCAGCACCTGCATGACGTTCTCACGGTTTCGGTCGAGCAGCTCGTACGCAGCCTGCGCCTCCGCAAACGGGATCCGGTGACTGACGAGGGGCAGGGTGTCGATGTCGGCGAGCGCCTTCCACGCCGCGTCGAACCGCCGCTGCCGATCCCAGCGCGCCGACAGCGCGGCGCCGATGTGGCTCACCTGGCTGCTGACGATCCGCAGCCGCCGGCGATGGAAGCGTCCGCCGAGATCGATCCGGGCCCGCTTGTCCCCGTACCAGGATCCGACGACCACGCGCGCCTCGTGTCCGGCGGCGGCGATCGCCGTGTCCAGCGCCTCGGGGTTCCCAGACAGCTCGTAGACGAGATCCGCCCCGCGCGTTCCGAATGCGCGGCGGATCAGGTCCGGGTCCGTGACGATCGGGCGTGTCGCCAGGGCGACGGCCGCCTGCTTGCGGCGCGCCTCCGACTCCCCGACGGCCAGCACGCCGAGCGGAAAACGGGACAGCAGCGCGGTCGTCAGCATGCCGACGATCCCGAGGCCGATCACCAGCACGTTCTCGCCGTAAAGGGGCGCGCCGTCGAGGATCAGGTTGATCGCCGTCTCCATCTGGGCGAACAGCGCCGCCCGCTCTGGCGGCAGGCCGTCCGGCACGGGATGGAGATCCGCGAGCGGCGCGACGAACGCGGTCGCGTGCGGTTGAAAGGCGAAGACCCGCCTGCCGACCCACGCGGGATCCACGCCGCTGCCGACGCCCGCCACCTCGCCGACGGCGGCGTAGCCGTAGGGGAACGGATACTCGAACGTCGCGCCCCCGAGCGCGCCCAGCGTCTCGTCGAGCGGCATGTCCAGCGGAAGCTGGCCCCGGAACGCCAGCAGCTCGGAGCCGGCGCTGATCGCCGACGTCAGCGTCCGCACCAGCGCATGGCCCGGCGGCGGTGGATCGAGCGCCTCTTCGCGGAGCTCGATCCGCTCCGGCGCCGCGAACAGCAGCTTCTTCACCCGCTCGGCCAAGCGATCTCCCCGGCCAGCACCAGATCCTCGCCGAGCCGGACGCTGGACCAGTCGGTCAGGTTCGCAACCGCCGACGGGATCCCGGGCCGCGCCGACGGGCCGACCGCCGGCAGCCCGCCCAGGAACTGGGGCGCGACGGTGACCAGCGCGTAGTCGACGAGCCGCGCCTCGAGAAAGCTGGTGATGATGCGCGATCCCCCCTCGACCATCACATCCTCGACGCCTTCTGCCGCCAGGCGCCGCAAGAGCGCGTGCAGGTCGACCCATCCGTTCGGCAGCGCGGGGCACTCGACGATCCGGCACCCTTGCGACTCGATGCGCGCGCGCCGGTCGTCGCCCCGATCGTCGGCGTCGTCGCCGGGCGGCGTGGCGGCGATCCAGGCGGGCCGGCCGGGCTGGCCGAGCAGCTTCGCGTGCATCGGCGTGCGCACGCGGCTGTCGACGACGATCGGCTGCGGGCTCGGCCCC
>DATFXS010000936.1:0-5735 GCA_035315605.1 Polyangia bacterium | reverse complement strand
CGACTGGTTGCCGCCTTCCGCCTGCAGCGCCGCGACGACCCGTTCGCGCTCCGTGCGCTGCTCGGGGGTCAGCGATAGTCCCGGCGGCGGCGACGCATCGTCGGGCAGGTCGGGTGCGTCTTCGCCTGCCAGCGGCGCGTGTGCGGATGGCCCTGTGCGCTGAATCGTCTCCAGCGGCAAGTGCTCGGGCTCGATCGTGTCGCCGTCGCAAAGCAACAGCGCCCGGTCGATCACGTTGCGCAGCTCGCGGATGTTGCCGTCCCAGGCGTGCGACGCCAAGAGGCGCGCCGCCTCATCGCTCAGTCGCGGCGCCCGCGCCTCGCCGCCCGACAGCTGGGCCAGGAACGCCTCGGCCAGCGGGCGGATCTCCGAGCGCCGCTCGCGCAGCGGCGGGATCTCCAGCGAGATCCCGTTCAGCCTGTAATACAGGTCCGAACGGAAGCGCTTCTCGCGGATCTCGTGCACCAGATCCTTGTTGGTGGCGGCGACGAAGCGGACGTCGATCGCCTTCGGGCGCGCGCCCCCAATGCGCATCACCTGCTTGGTCTCGATCGCCCGCAGCAGCATCGCCTGCATCGACGACGACATCTCGCCGATCTCGTCGAGAAACACCGTCCCGCCGTCCGCCATCTCGAGTAGGCCGGGCTTGGCGTTCTTGGCGTCGGTGAACGCCCCGCGCTCGTAACCGAACAGCTCGCTCTCGCGGAGGCTCTCCGTCAGACCGCCGCAGTTCAGGGAGAGGAACGGCTTGTCGGCACGCTTCGATCCCCGGTGGATGGTCTGGGCGAGGATGTCCTTGCCGACGCCGGTCTCGCCCAGGATGAGGACGTTGATGTCACGCCCGGCGGCCTTCTCGGCGACCCGGTAGACCTCGCGCATGCGCGGGTCCTTCACGATCACGCCGGGCGGCGCGGCGCTGGAGGGCGCCGGGCGCAGCCCCGCGCACGCCTTCTCGATCAGCGTATGCGCGGTCCGCCCGTCGGCGGGGAAGTGGGCGAACGCCGCCCGCGGCACGCCGCCCAGCTGCTCGATCCGGGCCAGCAGCGGCGCCAGCACCCGTTCCGCCTCGTCGGGCGCAGTGCGGCGCAACAGGATCTCGTACGCGCCGGGCGCGTAGGTCCCGAGGATGTCGGCCGGACGAAGCAGATCGGCGGCCGCCGCCGCGAACCCGTCGGCGTCCGGCCCGTCCTCGACGTCCAGCCGCGCGATCGAGAACGCTGCGCCGCTTTCGTTCTGCGCGAGCAAGCACTCCTCGCCGAGGCGCAGCTCGAAGTAACCGTGTGGCAACGATCGCCGCTGCTGCAGCTGCCGGTTCTTCCGCTGCAGCAGCAGCACCGCGCCGGCGACCAGGGCCGACTCGCCCGTCGCCAGCGGGACGCGCTCGCCCGCCTCGATCCGCTGGCCGCGGATCTGGGTGCCGTTGCGACTCCCCATGTCCTCGACCGTGACCCGCCCTCCTTCTATATGGATGCGGCAGTGAAGGGCCGACGCGCCCGGGTCGGCGAGGCGCACATCGGCGTCCTCGCCGCGTCCGACGACCAGGGTCCCGCGTTCGGGCAGATCGTGGACCTCGACCGCGTCTCCCTCGACGGAGACGACCTGCAATCCCGCCTCGGCCCCCACCCCGTCGTGCGCGAGCGTTTGGGCAACAGCCATTTGTCGATCCCCCGCGACGGTCATACCGCGGGAGCTCGGAACGGAGCAATCGATCATGACGGTCCTTACGAGCTTACCGACGGGTGGTTTCCCTTCCGGGCGCGCAGTTTCCCCTCGGATCGGCCTTGGAAAAATGCCGCCCCACAGATTGCGTGACGCACCGCCTTCCAGTCGCACAGTTTGTCGATCACCTCCTTCGATCACCCTCGCCCTGGCGGGCCTTGCGTCCGGATCCGCGCTGGCCCCGTGGTTGCTATCTGGCCCAGCCATGCAAATCATCAGGCGAGCGACCGATGACAGCGGCCTTTCGGCCGACGAGGCGATGACCCGCTACGCGGGCGGCGACGACGAGGCCTTCGGCCGGCTTTACGCGGCGGTGACGCCGACGCTGGCCGGGTTCCTCCGGCACCGCGTACGCGACGGCGCGCGGATCCCGGATCTGATCCAGGAGACCTTCCTGCGCGTCCATCGAGCCCGGCGGACTTTCCTGCCGGGTGCTCCGGCGATGCCGTGGATCCTGACGATCGCGCGGCACCTGGCCGCCGACGCGCACCGCGCCCCCGCGCGAGAAGAGGGCGCGGACATCGAGGTGCTGGATCGCCTCTCCCAGCGCTCATTCGTCGGCGTCGCGGCGACCGGCGAGCAGATGTTGATCGCCGAGGAGGTGGCCGTTCGCCTGGGAAACGCCTTCGAGCACCTGCCCGAAGGCCAGCGCGCGGCCCTCCGCCTGGTCAAGAGCGAGGGGCTGTCGATCGCCGAGGCGGCGGCGGCCCTCGGCACGACCACCACCGGCGTGAAGCTGCGAACCCACAAGGCGTGTCGAAAGCTGCGCGCGGTGCTGGAACCAGAGCTGGTGGCGGCGTGAGTCAATTGCGGCTGCGCTGCTGCGCCGCCCGATAGAAGGCGTCGAGCATCACCGTTCCCGCCTCGAGGCGGGCGGGATCGTCGCGGTGCTGGAGGGCGATGCCGGTGATGAGCGCCGTGAAGCCGCCGGTCTCCTCACGCTTGAACTTGCGGTCGCGAAGATCGATGTCGTGAACCATGTCCGCGATGTGGCGCAGCGCCGGGTCGCCGCCGCCCCAGCGGGCCAGCAGCACCTCGAACGTGCACAACTCGCCCTCGTGCGTGAACTCGGCGTCGAACATGTCGAAGCGCAGCTCGCCGGCCTGCGGGACGTAGCCCTTGGCCTCGACGTACTTGAATTTCGCCTCGCCGTCGATGAAGCGGCGAATCAGCCAGGCGCTGGCGATGCGATCGACGTGGATGCCTTTTCGGGTCACCCAGGTCCGCCCCCGCACCGCGCGCAGCGATGGCAGGTCCGGCGTACTCCGCGGATCCGCGGCCTTCGGCGGGTGGAGCTTGTCTTCTGCCGCGCGCAGCAACGAATCGAGCTCGAGTCGGCCCGGCGCGCCGAAGAAATCGAGGGCGACGATCTCCTCGCCTCGCTTCCGGATCCTTTCCAGCGCCGCCTCGGCCTGTACCCGCCGCTTCGCCGGCAAGCGCTCGCTCCGCGAGACGCCGTCGACCAGCCGCCGTGCTTCCTTGACCAGCTCGAGGTAGTCGCGCTGGCGGGCGAGGCGAAACTGCTGCTCGATCGCCTCGTCGGTGAGACCGCCAATGAAGCGCGCCTCGCACAGCGAGGCCTCGCCGCCGTCGGACACGATCTCGTGAGCGACCCACTCCAGGTCCTCGCGCGCCCCGTCCGACCTCGGCAGCACGTAGACCGAGTTCTTGACCGCGACGGCGCCGAGCTTTTGAAGTCGCCTGCCGATTTTCACTCTCAGGTAGTTCGGGCGCGGTGGAATCGAGTGGATGAGAAGGATCCAGCGCGTTGCCGCGTTGGCCGCAGGCGTGGCGCTGACCGCCGGCCGAGAACGGGGGTTCAAGGATGTACCTGATACAAGTGAATCATCATGTTGACACGGATGAAGCATCTGGTCCATACCTACTGCCGGTCTGATCCACGCCCGCGATTGAAGGAGGTGGTCGATGCGCGTCCTTGCCTTGTTGGGATTGATGGCGTTGTTCCTCTCGCCGACGTCGGCGCTCGCGGCGCCGAAGGCCGCGGCCGCGCAGCTCGATCAGGCGCGCATCGAACAGCTGACCGGCGCGAAGGGGAAGCTGGATGAGAAGTCCGGCGTCTTCAAGGTCAGCGCGCCGCGATCGGACCTCAAGGTCACCTCCGGCGGCGTGCACATCACGCCGCCGATGGGCCTGACGTCGTGGGCGGCCTTCACGCGCGCGGGAGCTCACACCGCCGTGATGGGCGACATCGTCCTCACCGAGGATCAAGTGAATCCGGTGATGAGCGCGGCGCTCGACAACGGCCTCGAGGTGACGGCGCTTCACAACCACTTCTTCTGGGATTCGCCGAAGGTGATGTTCATGCACATCGGGGGCATGGGCGACGAGGAGAAGCTGGCGACGGGCGTCGGCGCTGTGTTCATCAAGATCCGCGAGACCGCCGGCGGCAAGGGCGAGGTCGTGAAGGCCGACATCGATCCGGCGAAGAGCACGTTGGACCCGAAGAAGCTGGACGCCGTGTTCGAGGGACGGGGCGCACCCGGCGACTACAAGGACGGCGTCTACAAGGTTGTCGTCGGACGCGCGACGAAAATGGGCGGCCACCAGATGGGAAAGGCGATGGGCGTCAACACCTGGGCGGCGCTCGCCGGATCCGACGACAAGGCGGTCATCGACGGCGACTTCGCCATGCAGGAGTCCGAGCTCCAGTCGGTGCTGAAGTCTCTGCGCAAGAGCGGCATCAACATCGTCGCCCTCCACCAGCACATGACCGGCGAGCAGCCGCGCGTGCTGTTCCTGCACTACTGGGGGGTGGGCAAGGCGTCGGATCTCGCCGGCGCCATCGTCGCGGCGCTCAAGGAGACGAAGAGTGACGGCGCCCCCTGACCCGGGCGCGGCAACGGCCGAACCAGAGGTCACCGCCGCGCCTCTCGGGGACTTCCTCCTCTACTTTCTACGCCTGGGGACGTTCGGCTTCGGCGGGCCGATCGCGCTGGCCGGCTACATGCAGCGCGATCTCGTCGAGAAGCGCCGCTGGATCTCCAAGCGCGACTACCTCGAGGGGCTCGCGCTCGCCCAGCTGGCGCCCGGTCCGCTTGCGGCGCAGCTTGCGATCTATCTTGGGTGGCTCCGGGCGCGGATCCTCGGCGCCACGCTGGTCGCGGCCGCGTTTATCGTGCCGTCGTTCCTGATGGTCCTTGTCATCTCTGCGGCGTACGTTCGCTACGGCGGCCTCCCCTGGATGCAGAGCGTGTTTTACGGCGTCGGCGCCGCGGTCATCACCATCATCGCCCGCAGCGCCATCAAGCTGGTCAAGCTGACGCTGGCGCGCGATCGGTTGCTCTGGGTCCTGTTCGCCGTCAGTACGGTTGCCACCGCGTGGACGGAGTCCGAGATCGTCTGGCTGTTTCTCGCCAGCGGCGTCGTAGCACTGATCGTGCGGATCCCGCCGCGCTGGGGCGCCGCCGCGACCAGCGCGCTCCTCCCGTTCGCCTCCGCGAATGTGTCGCTGGCGGTGGCGGTCGCCCCGGCGGCCGTGTCGTGGCCACTGCTCGGGCGCATCGCCGTCTACTTCGCCGAGGCCGGCGCGTTCGTGTTCGGCAGCGGCCTGGCCATCGTCCCGTTCATGCACGGCGGCGTCGTGAACGAATTCCGATGGCTGAGCGAGCGCCAGTTCCTGGACGCGATCGCGGTCGCCATGATCACGCCCGGTCCGGTCGTCATCACCGTCGCCTTCATCGGCTATCTCGTCGCCGGGCCGCTCGGCTCGTCCGCGGCGGCGCTCGGTATCTTCCTGCCCTGCTACCTGTTCGTGATCATCCCGGCGCCCTACTTCCGCCGCTTCGCCAACAACCCGCGCGTGAAGGCCTTCGTCGACGGCGTCACGGCGGCCGCCACAGGCGCGATAGCGGGCGCGGCATTCGTTCTCGGCCGGCGCGCCCTCACCGACTGGGGCGCGGTGGCCATCGCGGTGGCGACCTGGCTCGTGTTCAGCCGTTTCAAGAAGCTACCCGAGCCGCTGGTGATCATCGCGGCGGGAATCGTTGGCCTGATCG
>DATFXS010000935.1:0-2962 GCA_035315605.1 Polyangia bacterium | reverse complement strand
GGCTGGACAGTCGGCGACACTTTCTTGTGTTTGGGATCGAAGTGGTCGCCCTCGTAGAAGATTGCCGCGTTCGGGGCGCTCGTCCAGAGCTCGTCCTTGGTGAGGGCCTCGCCCTTGCAGAGCTGTTCCTTGAAACCAGGGTCGAGGGGGCGATCGTCCTCTTTGTTGTAGGCGGGAGCCCCAGGAGGCGGGGGGTTCCGCATGTGCGTCTTCTTCACCTTGAGCTCGAAGTAGGGCACGAGATCCTGCGGAGCCACCCAGAACATCAAGCGGTTACAGCCCTGCTGCGTGCTCTCCTTGTCGGTGCAGACCTTCGTCACCATGACGTCGTACATGCGACCATCGGGATGCGCGATTGTGAAGATCATGTCCAGGAGTTGCCGATCGCGGTAGATCGTCGCGGGCGTCAGCTTGTCGATCGCGGTCAGGACCTGGCCCTGCACGTTCAGAGTGACGGCCCGTCTCTTGCCGGACACCAAGACCTCCGCCGAGATCAGCTTGACGTCGCCAGACGCCCGCGCGATCGGCTTGACGTTCAGCTCGTCGAAGACGATGCCGTCGCCGACGGTCGCTGAATTGCCGCCGCACCCCCAGGTGTAACAGAAACCGGCGTGGGCCAGGGACGCGGCGACGAAAAAGCCTGCGGCGCCGACCGCCATGCTGGAAAGGATTCTGTGCGTTCGCTGGGTCATGGGACTGGCTCCTTCAGATGGAGGCTGCTGTTTTGGTTGCTCAGGTAGTGCGCTGAGGTCGCCTTTCGTTACGTGGAATCGGCGTCCTGTGAACCGGCGATCGGGGTCGTAATGCGCTCAGAACTCGGACCAGCGTCGGTTCGTCCAGGGCGGCCCGGGGAAACAGCCGCCCGTGCTGTTCGCGGGCGGCTTCGCGCGCGCGAGAGAGCTGCGTCCGGATCGTGCCGGCCGGCTGCGCGAAAACCTCGCCCAGCTCCGCGGCGTCGAGGTCCAGCGTGTAGTGGCTCTCGAGCAGGAGCTGCTGCTTGACGGGAAGCTTCGTCAGCGTCTCCAGCACCTGGCGGATCCGACGCGTCTTCTCCAGTTTGCTGCTCGGCGACGTCACCAGCGCCGGGAGCTGGCTGATGGACGACAGCTCGAAATCGAAGCGGTTGTCCCGCGATCGGATGAACTCGCGCAGCTTGTTCCAGGCGATGCCGAACAGGTACGTCCGGAACGTCGAGTGGCCGCGGAAGCCCTGCTCGACCTCCAGGCAGGTCTTGAACGTCTCCTGCGTCAGGTCGCCGAAGTGATCGCCGACCTTGCCGCGAAAGAACGTAGCGATCTCACCGTAGTGGCGATCGAAAAGCTGATCGCGCGCAGCCTGGTCCCCCGCTCGCCAGCGCTCCACCAGCGGTGCATCCGGGTCCACGACGCGGAATGTCGCACAAAATCAAAATGCGAGCATGAATTCCGATTTTCGGCGCTAGCCGGCGGCCTTCTTCGATTCGGCGGCGACGCGCGCGCGCACGAGCGGCAGCTCCAGCGCGTCGGCCAGCGCGGTCGCGCTGGCCTCGATGATGTTCTGCGAGACGCCGACCGTGCTCCAGCGCTCCTGCTGCTCGCCGTGGCCGCGCGCCGCCTCCAGCAGAACGCGCGTCTTGGCGCCGGTGGCCGCCTCCGGATCCAAAATACGGACCTTGTAGTCGACCAGGTGGACGTCGCGCACCAGCGGGAAGTGCGGGTTCAGCGCCTTGTGGAAGGCGCCGTCCAGGGCGTGCACCGGGCCGTCCCCCTCGGCGACGGTGTGCACCACCTCGTCGCCGATGCGCAGCTTGACGGTCGCCTCGGCGAACATCGAGTTGCCGCGGCGGCGCTCGGAGATCACGACGACGTCCAGCACCTCGAACGGCGGCTGGTAGCCGGGCGCGCTGCGCCGGCCCAGCAGCTCGAACGATCCCTCGGCGGCCTCGAACTGGTAGCCCTGGCTCTCGAGCTCCTTGATCCGCTCGACCAGCACGCGCTCGTTGCCCTGCACGTCGACGCCCAGCTCGTTGGCGCGCATCCGCACGTTGCCGCGGCCGGCCAGCTCCGACACGACGATGTGGCGCTGGTTGCCCACCCGCTCGGGCGCGACGTGCTCGTAGCTGTGGGTCACCTTCTCGACGGCGGCGACGTGCATGCCGCCCTTGTGCGCGAACGCCGACCGCCCGACATAGGGCGCGTGCGCGCGCGGGCGGATGTTGGCGATCTCGCTGACGGCGCGCGACAGCTCGGTCAGCTTGGCCAGGTTCTCGTCGGGGACGCAGCGCCGCCCCATCTTCAGCTGCAGCGCCGGGATGATCGAGATCAGGTTGGCGTTGCCGCACCGCTCGCCCCAGCCGTTGATCGTCCCCTGCACCTGCATGCAGCCCGCCTCGACGCCGGCCAGCGCGTTGGCGACGGCCAGATCGCTGTCGTTGTGGGTGTGGATCCCGAGCCGCGTCGGGACCGTCTTCTTGACGATGCCGACCACCTCCGCGACGTACGATGGCAGGCTGCCGCCGTTGGTGTCGCACATGCAGATCCAGTCGGCGCCCGCGTCGGCCGCCGCCTTGATGGCCGCCAGCGCGTATTCGCGGTCGGCGCGGAAGCCGTCGAAGAAGTGCTCGGCGTCGTAGACGACCTCCTTTCCCTCGGCCTTCAGCAGCGCCACGCTGTCGCCGATCATCGCCAGGTTCTCTTCCAGCGTCGTGCCGAGCACGTCGGTCACGTGCAAGGTCCACGACTTGCCGACGATGCAGACCACCGGCGTCCGCGCGTCGATGAGCGCCCGCAGCACCGGATCGGTCGCCGTCTGGCCGCCCGCCTTGCGCGTCATGCCGAACGCGGTCAGCTTGGCATGCTTCAGCGACAGCGACTTGGCCTTCTGGAAGAACTCGACGTCCTTCGGGTTCGAACCCGGGTAGCCGCCCTCGATGAAGTGAATCCCGAAGCCGTCCAGCAGGCGCGCAATCTTCAGCTTGTCCTCG
>DATFXS010000934.1:0-11194 GCA_035315605.1 Polyangia bacterium | reverse complement strand
CTGCTGCTGCGGGTAGCGGTCGACCCCCTCGCCTGCCAGCGCGCCGCCGCCCAGCTTGGCCAGCATGGCCGCCGCGCGGCGGCTCGCGTGGGGGATCCCCTCGGCGTCGACGCCACGCTCGAAGCGGTGCGACGCCTCGCTGTGCAGGCCCAGCCGCTTGGCGGTCCGGCGGATCGCCCGCGGATCGAAGGTCGCCGTCTCGAGCAGCACGGCCGTCGTGCTCGCCGAGATCTCGCTGTCGGCGCCGCCCATCACGCCGGCCAGCGCGATCCCGCCGCTGTCGTCGGCGATGACGACGTCTCCCTCCTGCAGCGCGCGGTCGACGCCGTCCAGCGTCGTCATCCGCTCGCCCTTGTTCGCGCGCCGGATCTGGACGTCGCCCTTCAGCTTGTCCAGGTCGAACGCGTGCAGCGGGTGGCCCGTCTCCAGCATCACGTAGTTGGTGACGTCGACCAGGTTCGAGATCGCGCGCATCCCGCAGGCGGCCAGGCGCACGCGCATCGCGAGCGGGCTCTGCCCGACGCGAAGACCGGTGATGATCCGCGCGTTGTAACGGGGGCAGCCGGCCGCATCGCGGATCTGCACGTCGACGCCGCGGCCGGCCGGCAGCGCGATCTCGGGGACGGCGTCGGGCGCCGGCATCCGCCAGGGCGCGCTGAACAGCGCCGCCACCTCGCGCGCGATCCCGACGTGCGACAGCGCGTCCGGGCGGTTGGGCGTGACGTTGACCTCCAGCACCTCGTCGAGCAGACCGATCCAGCGCGCCAGCTCCGCGCCCACCGGCGCCTCAGGCGACAGAATCAAGATTCCGTCGCTTGCCTCGCTGATCCCGAGCTCGACCTCGCTGCACAGCATCCCCGGCGACGACACGCCCCGGACGTCCTTCTTCTCCAGCTTGCGGCCGCCGGGCAGCGTCGCGCCGGGCGGCGCCCAGGCGACCTTTCCTCCTGGCCCGGGCACGTTCTTGGCCCCGCAGACCACCTCTGTCTCTTCCTGCTCGGCCCCGCCCGCCACCACGCGGACCAGCGTCAGCTTGTCCGAGCCGGGATGCGGCCGTGAGCCACGCACCTCGGCGATCACGACGCCCGAGACGTCGCGGCCGCGGCGTTCGATCGACTCGACCTCCAGGCCGACGAGTGTCAGCTGCTGCGCGACGCTGTCGGCGGTCACGCCCGGTTTGAGCTCGACGAGCTCACGCAACCAGTTGAACGAGACCTTCATCGGAATTGCGCCAGGAAGCGGGCGTCGTGCTCGTAGAACGAGCGCAGGTCGTCGACCTCGTACTTCAGCATCGCCATCCGCGACAGGCCCATGCCGAACGCGAACCCGGTGACTGCCTGCGGGTCGTAGCCGACCGCGCGGAACACGTTCGGGTGCACCATCCCCGAGCCGCCGATCTCGATCCACCCCGACCCCTTGCAGAGGCGGCAGGTCCGCCCTTCGACCTGGCCGTTGCCGGAGCAGAGGTAGCAGGCGGCGTCGACCTCGGCGGACGGCTCGGTGAACGGGAAGTAGCTGGGGCGGAGGCGCACGCCGAGGTTCGGCCCGAAGAAGCGGTGGACGAAGTGCAGCAGCGTCCCCTTGAGGTCAGCGAACGAGACGTCCTTGTCGACGTACAGCCCCTCCATCTGCGGGAACATCGGGGTGTGCGTGGCGTCGTCGTCGCGGCGAAAGACGTTCCCGGGCGCGACGATCCGGATCGGCGGCGGCCCTGCCATCATCGTCCGGATCTGCACCGGCGACGTATGTGACCGCAGGATCCGCCCGCCCTCGACGAAGAAGGTGTCCTGCATGTCGCGCGCGGGGTGGTCGGGCGGCGTGTTGAGCGCGTCGAAGTTGTGCCACTCGCTCTCGACCCACGGCCCGGTGCGCACCGCGAAGCCGAGGCCGAGAAAGATCTCCTCGATCTCGCGCCGCACCAGCGTCAGCGGGTGCAACGTCCCGAGCGCCCCGCCCCGCGCCGGCAGCGTGACGTCGACGACGCGCGCCAGGTCCGCCGAAAGGCTCACCTCGGCGAGCGCCGCCAGCCGTTCGCTCACGGCGCGCTCGATCCCGGACTTGGCGCGGTTCGCGGCCTCGCCGACCGCCGGGCGCTCCGCAGACGGCAGCTTGCCGAGCGCCTTCATCAGGTCCGAGACCTTGCCCTTCTTGCCGAGGTAGCGCGCCTGGGCGACGCGGATCTCCTCCTCGGTCGCGAGCGCTCCGATCTCGCCCGCGAACTCCGCGGCCAGCCGATCGAGCTCGGCGACGAGCTTGCTAGTCTCTGCGCTGGACATTCTAAAGGGGGGACCGCCCGGCGGCTTGTACGTTGCCTCCTCGGCAGACGCGGACTGCCGCCTCTGCGTCCCCCCTCACCCCCCGCTGCTCGCCCCGGCAAAGCCGCGGCTCACAGCCGACTCTCGATCCGGAATGCATCCGGCGTCCTTCCGCGCGGCCTGCTAGGCCGCGCGCGCCGTTTCGACGACCTTCTTGAAGGCGGCCGGATCGCTGATCGCCAGGTCGGCGAGAATCTTGCGATCGAGCGCGATGTTGGATTTGTCGAGCGCCGCGACCAGGCGCGAGTACGAGATCCCGAGCTCGCGCGCGGCGGCGTTGATGCGCGTGATCCAGAGGCCGCGAAAGTCCGGCTTGCGCTTGCGGCGGTGAAACAGGGCGAAGCGCCACTTGCGATGGACCGCTTCGACCGCTGCCTTCCACAGCTTGGATCGGCCGCCGCGGAACCCCTTCGCGTACTTGCGAATCCGGTTCCGGCGTTGACGTGTCTTGTATCCACCCTTCGCGCGAGGCATATCGAGAGCTCCTTATGGAAGGCCGTAGGGGAGCATCGCGTGAATCTGATGCTCCTGCGTCTTGCTGACGTAGTCGCCCCGGCGCAGCTTGCGCTTGGCGCTCGACGACTTGGCCCCGAGGTTGTGGCGCAGGTAAGCCTGCTTCCGCTTGACGCGCCCACTGGCGGTCAGCTTGAAGCGCTTCTTCGCGCTGCTGTTCGACTTCATCTTGTACTTGGCCATGCGAGGCGCGGAAGTATATCGATCTCGCGCGTTTGGGCAAGCTCAAGTCGCCGGGGGCCCTCCCCGTTATCGCTCCAACCCGGCGTAGAGGCCCCCGATCAGGTCGGTCCGGTCGCTCCCCGCGACCGGCAGCTCGACCAGGATGGCGGTCCAGAACCGCCGCCGCACCGCGAAACGGGCCCCCACCCTCGGGACGAGGCTGATGAGGTCGAACGACGGCGCCACCCTCAACCGCAGGTCCGCCCCGCCGCCCAGCGACACCCAGGGGCGCAGGCGCACCCAGCCCTCGGCCAGCGCCCCGGCCTCGAAGCGACCGTGGGTCTGGCCGGCGACGATGTCGATCGGCGCCGCGAGCGACACGCCGCCGTCGAGCACGAGGCGCGATCCGACGGCAGCGCGGATCGCGCCTCCCAGCTCGCCGCCGGTCTCGGCGCCCGACTGGCGCGCGGTGTCCAGCGGCACCAGCAGCCGCGCGTACACCGCGGTTGCCGTCGCCGCGCCGAGCACGAAGCTCTGGTGAAACCCGACCGTCGCCGGACCGAACGACGGGCCGTGCGACGCCAGGTTCGCGTTGTTGATGTAGCGGTAGGTGAAGACGTCCGCCGCCGCGGACAGCGTCGAGTGCTCGGCCAGCTGGTATCGCCCGCTGAGCGTCGCGGTTCCGATGATGCTGCCGAAGTAGTCGGGCATACCCGGCGCGACCACCAGCGACGCGCGCGTCCGCAGCGCGGCGTCGGTGGCGCTGCACGTCTCCGGCACCGCCCCGAAGTCCGCCGGTCCGATGCCGCCCGCCAGCGGCCCGGCCGCCCGATCGTCCCCCGGCGCGCAGACGTCCGCCGCGCCAGCGGCACGCGACCAGACGAACAACATCAGCACGGCTGCGGCGGCGCGCGCGTTCACGGCAACCCGGGCGCCTGCCAGCCGCCGCCGTCGAGGTTGAGAAAGAATGGGTTCGAGAACGCCATCGGCCACGCGCCAGGAACGATCGCGTGGTAGTCGTCCAGGGACGCGTCGGAGAGCGCCTGCAGATCCTTGTCGCTCAAGATCGGGAGACCCTCGGCGTCCACCGCATGGGCGGCGTCCAGCGCGCTCCCGGCCTCGACGATCAGCCAGGCGTCACCGTTGACCTTCTCCAGCAGCGACGCCAGCGGGAAGCTGCGCGTCGCCTTCGCGCTCTGGGCCCCGAGATGATCGAGGTTGGCGAACTCGGCGGGGTTCTCGATGGTCTTCACGATCGCGCCGTTCACGATCACGCGGAACTCCGTCACTGGGATCCAGGGCGCGGCGCTGACGGTGATGTTGAGCTGGGCGGCATCCGACACCGTGATCGGTTGCAGCGCCGGCGCACGCGTGATGGTCGTCGTCTTGCCGTCGGGGGTGGTCGACGGGTCGGTGATGGTCACCGCGAGGATCGGCCCGGTCGTGCCGACCATTCGGCCGCGGCGGACGTGGTCGTCGAAGCGGGCGACGTCGCGCGGGTCCAGGCGCGCGTCGCTCGTGTCGTTCGGATCGGGAAACACGAGATTGCGCGGGTAGCCGATCTGCTCGAGCGACAGCGAGTGGGTGTCGCTGTTCGCCGTTCCGGCGCGCATGAACCCCTGCGACAGCATCGAGAACCAGAGCGCCCGGTAGCGCAGCCAGTTCGCGGGCGACGCGCCGGTCATCACCTCCTGCGTGTCCCAGTCGATGTTGCGATGCCCGCCCGGACCGCCGGGCGCGCGCAACAGGACGTCCGCCGCGAAGCTCGCCCCCGCGACGATCGGCTTCCGGGGATCGTAGCCGATCGCGCGCATGAACCCCTGATCGCGTTCCAGCTTGCTCTCCGCGAACGGGTGATTGAGCTGGCGCACGCCGGTGTCGACGGTGAAGAGCCCGTCCACGTCGTCCATCATCTGGCCCGGCTCGCGCAGCTCGCCCCAGGGCACGCCGTCGCGGGCCTGCTCGATGTGCTGCGCGAGCGGCCAGAAGTTGAAGTGTCCCAGCGTCTTCGGCAGGTCCTCGCCGGGGACCGCGAACCAGGGGATGTTGGGCGTCTGCTCGGTTCCTGGAACGACGGTCAGCCGATCGGCGGCGCCCAGAGCGGCCAGCGTGTCCGCATAGGTGGTGACCACGTTGTGATCGGTCGCGACGACCAGATCGACGCCCGCGCTCAGAAAGCTGATGACGCGGTCCTGATCGGGAATCGACGAATCGAAGCTGGCCGCGCCATGAACGTGAAAGTCGCCCGAGAAGACGCCCGCCGGCAACAAAGCCAGCGACTGCGAGACCAGCGTGATGGGCGGCGCTTCCATGCCCGCCGTCACGATGATCTGGGCGCGATCGAGGGTCGCGAACGGCCCGCGCGTCGCGTAGACGTTGTACTGACCGGCCGGGATCAGCAGATCGAATTTTCCATTCGTCGTCAGCGCGCGGTTGCACGCAGGGGAAGCGCCGTGCGGTGGGCCGAGCATCGGGCTGCAGCCGGGGAACAGGCCGTACAGGCTCGACTCGCCGCTCGCCGTCGTCCCCCCGATCGGAACCAGCACCAGCTCCGCATACGTCATCGGATCGGGCGCGGACTGGCCCGGCGCGGTCAGGACCGTCGCCTTGAGGTGAGCGGACGCCGCCAGCGTCAGGTCGCCGATGTCGACATCGTCGCGCGCGACCAGGAATGACGTCGCCGGACCCGCCGGCAGCCCGAACGCGTAGGGCTGTACGCGATACGCGCGGTCGGCCGGCAGCGCCACCGAAAACACGCCGTCCGGGCCCGGGACCGCCTCGCTCCACGGCCTCCGCCGCGCGAGATCGTCGGGGTCCGGGCCGAAGGCAGGCTCGTAAAACAAGAGAGACGCCGCCCGCCCCGATTGGCCGTCGATCGGTGTCCCGCCCGCGACGACGCGGCCCTTGACCTTCACGGGCCCCGTCTCGCCGTGAACCATCGTCCGCACGTTCAGCGCCTCGCTGACCGCCGGGGCCAGCCCCTGGCCGGGCACTCCGATGATGAAGCGCTCGAAGTGGATGCCGTCGCCCGGCAGCGTGGTGACGAGCGGTACGCCCGCCGCGGTCAGCGTCGTGCTGTTGAAGCCCGCGCTCTGGCCCGGGTCGCAGGGGACGATCGCGTACGCGGCGTCGGGCGGTGCCTGGCTCCGCGCGGCGACGAACGGCCACTCGCCCCACGCGCTCGAGATGTTGGTCAGGTCCAGCGCCGGCGCGCGGAAGCCGAGCCCGATGCCCGGTACGAACGGCGCCGCCGAGTTGTCGCCCCAGAACATGCCGTCCGCCAGATACAGCGTGTTGGGATCGGGCGCGCCGTTGTAGAGGTCGCTTCGGACGCGCACGCCCGGCTCGCACGGGCGCAGCTCGTAGCGGGTGACGACCGTGACCCGGCTGTCGCCCTCCAGATGGCCGCGAAACACCACCGCGACGAAACCCTCGGCCGGACCGCCGTGCTCCTCGACGCGATCGTAGTGGACGGCGTCGCGCGGCAGAAGGCCCGCCGCCTGGTAGATCGAGTTGATCTGGTCTCCCGAACCGGTCCCGAGCGGCGCCAGATCGATGATCGCGCCGCCGGTCGGCGCCAGATCCGACGGATGCGACGGGTCCGAAACGACCACGCGGACCAGGTCGTTCTGGAGCAAGAAGTCGCCCACCGTGGCGCGTGTCTTGGGCTCGGAGCTGAGTGGCAGATCCGATTCCGTCAGCTGCTTCTGGCTGAGCGCGCCGGACAGGGGACCGCAGGCATACTGCAGCGCCGTACACGCCGCCGGCGGCTCGCAGGTTCCGTCGTCACCGCCGACGCAGCCGTCGCGGCGACAGCCCGCCGCGAACGCCGCCGTTGCGCTCAGGATGGCGAGGGCGGCGGCGTCACGGTTCGTCACGCCGCCAGTCTAGAGCACTCCGGCTGAGTTCTAGCCGCTCTTTGCGGCGGCCGGGATGGGCGGCGATGCGCCTCCGCCTCCCCCGCCTCCGCTCGACGCGCCCTGCGGTCGTCCGCCACCGGCTCCGCCTGCGCCGCCGCCACCGATCGGGCTGGGACGGATCACGCCGACGCGCGGACCGATGATCATCACCATCCGGCGGCCTTCCATCATCGGTCGCTGTTCGACCATCGCCACGTCCGCGACGGTCTTGACGACGCGATCGAGCATCGCCTGGCCGGTCTCCGGGTGGACGATCTCACGGCCGCGGAAGACGATGACCAGCTTGCACTTGTTCCCTTCCTGCAGGAACCCGCGAATGTGCTTGACCTTGAAATCCAGGTCGTGGTCGTCGGTCTTGGGCCGGAGCTTGATCTCCTTGAGCACGATCGTCGACTGGTGACGGCGCGAGGCCTTCTCCTTCTTCGACGTCTCGTACTTGAACTTGCCGAAGTCCATGATCTTGCAGACCGGCGGCGCGGCCCGTGGATTGACTTCGACCAGTTCCAGCCCCTGCTCCTCTGCGAGGCGCAGCGCCTCGTGGGTGGGGATGATTCCGACTTGCGAACCGTCGGCGCCGATGACGCGCACCTCGGGAACTCGAATGCGGCGGCCGACGCGGTAGTTGTCCGTCGCGCTGGTGGGGGGGGGATTGTATGGCCTTGGGATGTTCTTTCTCCTTGGTGGGCGGTTGTTAGTTCAGGCTACGAACGGGAACCATCATTGTAATGCCGGGCGACCGGCGGAAGATGGGAAGGCGGGCATTTTCGCTTCGTCACGCAACAGCGACACGAACTCGTCCACCGGCATCGCGGGCAGCTGCTTCCCCTCCCGGGTGCGGGGCGAAACCGTGCGCGCAACCATATCTTTTTCCCCGACGACCCCCATGTAGGGAATCTTCTCCAGTTGGGCGCGCCGGATCTTGGCCCCCAGCTTGTCGGCCGCCACGTCAGCTTCGACGCGCAGCTCCTCGGTCCGGCAGCGCGCCGTGACCTCCTGGGCGTAGGCCTCGGCCTTCTCGCTCACAGACAGGATCCGTGCTTGCACCGGGGCCAGCCAGAGCGGAAAAGCGCCTGCATATTGCTCGATCAGGACGGCGATGAAGCGCTCCATCGACCCGAGCAGCGCCCGGTGGATCATGATCGGCCGCTGCCGGCTGCCGTCCTTCGCGACGTATTCGAGCTCGAAACGTTCCGGAAGCTGGAAATCCAGCTGGAACGTCGAGCATTGCCATTCGCGGCCCAGGGCATCCTTGATCTTGAGGTCGATCTTCGGGCCGTAAAACGCGCCACCGCCCTCGTCGACCTTGAACGGCCGCCCCGTCTTCTCGAGGACCCCACGCAGCGCCGCCTCGGCCCGGTCCCAGGCCGGCACCTCGCCCATGAAGCTCTCCGGCCGCGTCGCCAGGTAGAGATCGAAGTCCTTGAAGCCGAACAGCGCCAGCATGTCGAGCGCCAGCGTCATGCAGCCGCCGATCTCGTCGCCGATCTGGTCCTCGCGGACGAAGAGGTGGCCGTCGTCCATGGTCAGGCCGCGCACGCGCAAAAGGCCGTGCAGCACGCCCGACCGCTCGTAACGATAGACCGTTCCGAGCTCCGAATAGCGCAGCGGCAGATCGCGGTACGACCGGAGCTGCGACCGGTAGATGGCGACGTGGAACGGGCAGTTCATCGGCTTGACCAGGTAGCGCTGGCCGTCCAGCTCCATGCCGCCGAACAGGTTCTCCTTGTAGTGGGCCATGTGGCCCGACGTCACCAGCAGCTGCTCGCGCGCGACGTGCGGCGTGTAGACCAGCTCGTACCCGCGGCGCACGTTCTCGCGGCGGATGATGTCCTCGATCTGGTAGCGGACGAACGCGCCCTTCGGGTGCCAGAGCGGGAACCCGGGGCCGACCAGGTCGTCGAACGAAAATAAGTCCAGCTCCTTGCCGAGGGTGCGGTGATCGCGCCGCTTGGCCTCTTCGATATGCGCGATGTGCGCGTCCAGGTCGGCCTGCGACGTGAAGGCCGTCCCGTACACGCGCTGGAGCTGCGCGTTCCGCTCGTCGCCGCGCCAGTAGGCGCCCGCGAACGACAGGACCTTGAACGCCTTGATGTCGCCGGTGCGCTCGACGTGCGGCCCGCGGCAGAGGTCGATGAAGTCGCCGTGCTGGAAGTACGAGACCTCCTCGCCCTCCGGGATCGAGTCGATGATCTCGACCTTGTACTTTTCATCGCGGTCGGCGAAGCGCTTCCGGGCCTCCTCGCGCGCGACGACGTGGCGCACGAACGGCAGGTTCTCCCCGATGATCTTGCGCATCTCGGCCTCGATGCGGGCGGCGTCCTCGGGCGCGAACGGCTCGGTGTCGAAGTCGTAATAGAAGCCGTTCTCGATGGCCGGACCGATCGCGACCTTGGCGTTCGGACGCAGGCGCCGGACGGCGTCGGCCATCACGTGGGACGCCGAGTGCCGCATGCGCGACAGCGGATCGTCCGGGACGTCGCCCTTGTCGCGAGGCCGGATGGTGCGCTCTTGCTTCATCAGAGCGAAAGCGCGACGGCCAGGACGCGACGGCTGCCAGTAGGCACGGGCGGGATTGAACCGCCGACCCCTACCGTGTCAAGGTAGTGCTCTTCCACTGAGCTACGTGCCTGGGTCTTCACGTCGGAAAATTGAATTCGCGTACGTTACGGCTAAGGCGCCCGGAGTCAAGCGAAACGGCTGAAACGTCGGCGATTCCCGGCTAATCTGGGCCGCTCATGACCTTCGCAGGCGCGCCCAACGCGCAGTTCAACCTGGCCGCGCCCGATTCGCTGACGGCGCGGGTGGCGACGCGCGCCCGCCGGCGCATGTACGAGCGCTTCCTGGCGCTCACCGCCCTGCGGCCCGAGGAGTCGCTGCTGGACGTCGGGGCGACGTCGGACCAGACGTACGAATCTTCCAACTACCTCGAGGCCTGGTACCCGCACAAACGCCGGATCACGGCGGCCGGCCTGGACGACGCCGCGTTCCTCGAGCAGCTGTACCCGGGCGTCACGTTCCGGCGCATCGAGGCGGGGGCGCTGCCCTTCGCCGACGGCAGCTTCGACGTCGTGCACTCCAGCGCCGTGGTGGAACACGTCGGATCGGCGGAGTTGCAGCAAGGTTTTCTCCGGGAACTGGCGCGCGTCGCCCGGCGCGCCGTCTTCGTCACCACGCCGAACCGCTGGTTTCCGATCGAGATCCACACCCAGTTTCCGCTGCTGCACTGGCTGCCCAAGCCGGTCTTCCGGCGGCTGCTCGCCGGGACTCGCCACAGCTTTTTCGCGCGCGAGGAGAATCTCAATCTTGTTGGCCGCGGGGAGCTCTTGCGGATGGCAGATGCGCTGCCGGGCTGGACCGCCGCGATCGAATTTTTGCGGCTCTACGGCTGGCCGAGCAATTTGATGCTGACGCTGCTGCGGGCGTGAACGACCGGATCAGTGGCGCGCCAGGATGGCGCGGCGATCGGACGGCGACAGCGGGCAGCGCACGAACGCAGCTCCGTCGGGTGCGCATCCGCCGCGGCCGAGCGCGTAGGCGCAGACCGGATCGACGTCGCCCGCCGGCCGCCCCGCCGGGCAGATGGCGTCGAGCGGATCATCGGGCTTCAGCATCTCGCGATCCAGTTGCTGGAACCCCTGCAGGCCCAGCGTCGGCCGCAGCTTCATCTCGAACTGCGAGCCGCGCTTGCCCGCCACGAAGGTCGGCCGGCAGCCCGCGTACGAATAGAAGACGCTCGACTCGACGTACACCAGCGCCGGCGTCTGGCCGAGGCGCGCCCCCGCCGTCGTCCGACAGCTCTCGTCGTGCAACCCCGGCCCGCGCTGCCGGAACCAGCGCTCCGGCGTCGGGTGCTTCGGGTAGTGGCTGAGCCAGAGCAGCGTCGAGAAACCGCCCAGCCCCAGCGCCGCGAACACGAACACCCGCCGCAGCGTCCCCGGCGGCCACCAGTCGAGCGCCAGCACGCCGACCACCGGAAACATGAACAGCGCCGCCGTCAGGAAGCGGTGCGACTCGGGCGGCGACCGATTGATCTCGACCGCGGTCAGGCCGACCAGCGACGCCGCGGCGAGCGCGAGCAGGAACGCCAGCAACCCCCGGCCCGGCTGGCGGTCGGCCGGCGCGCTGCGCGCGCGCAGCATGACGATCGCGGCGGCGATCGCCCAGATCGGCACCGTGTCCGCGATCAGCGCCACCCATCCGGGCCAGGTGCTGAGCGGCAACGGCGGCTGCTGAACGCCCGGCGAGCGCGGCGCGACCAGCGCGATCTTCTGCACCGGGCTCCCC
>DATFXS010000933.1:0-6052 GCA_035315605.1 Polyangia bacterium | reverse complement strand
TTCGACGTCGGATCGATCCCGTGGATGAACGGCAAGGGCGACGTGGTCCGCGCGTACGTCGACGCGTTCCGGGCCCACGGGCTGCTGCCGGGGCTCTACTACTCGGTCTGGGACAGCACGCACCCGGTCGGCGGGACGTCGACGACGGACAGCACGCCCGTGACGGCCGACCAGCTCGCGTACGTCAAGGCCCAGCTGACCGAGCTGCTGACCAACTACGGCGAGATCCCGCTGCTGATCTTCGACGGCTGGGCCTGGAAGATGGGCCACCGCCAGGTGCCGTACGACGAGATCCGCGCGCTGGTGAAGTCGCTGCAGCCGAACTGCCTGATGCTGGACAACAGCCATCTGATGAGCCCGTGGGAGAACGATCTGGCGGGCGTCGAGGAGGCGCAGGGCAACGCGTTCGTGCCGGCCGACAACACCTTCCCCGCCGTGCAGATGCAGAAGATCAACATGACCGGCGGCAACGACTGGTTCTGGGCGCCCGACGTCGGCAACCTGATGACGGAGTCGGTGATCGTCGATGGCCACCTGAAGCGGATCGAACCGCTGTGGGCGAACTTCCTGCTCAACTGCCCGCCCAACCGCGACGGCCTGCTGGACGACGCGATCGTCTCGCGGCTGGGCGAGGTCGGCGCGGCCTGGGCGCCGGATCCGAACCGCCCGCCCCTGCCGGCGCAGCCGCCGCAGATCGACGTCGCCTACGATCCGACCGTCGCGACGGCGACCACGGGCCAGGGTTTCTTCGCCGTCGACGGGAAGGACGACTGGTACACCTACACGGTCTGGGAATCGTCGGGGGCGCTGCCCCAGTCGGTGACCGTCGATCTCGGCGACGTGCGGCCGGATGTGTCGGTGCTGAACTACGTCCCGCGCTACATCGCGCAGATGGGGCCCAGCACCGACGGCGCCATCACGTCGTACAACGTCTACGTCAGCACCGACAACGCCACCTTCACGATGGTGGCCAGCGGCGACTGGCCGGCGAGCGGCCTGATGAAGACGGCGTCGTTCGACCCGGTCGCCGCGCGCTACGTGCGCCTGGAGGCGACCGCCGTCAACGGCACCAACGCGGCGGCGACCGAGATCGCGGTCGGCGCGCACAGGTAGCGGGCGCTCACGGCTCCGCGATCGGGCGCGCCAGCTGGTGCTGCTTCTCGTCAACCAGCGAGTAATAGACGCCCGGTCCGCGCGTCGCGACGATCTCCATGCCGGGCGCCGGGTCGTAGGGCGGCACGACCCGCCGCTGCAGGACGCCGGTGACGCGCACCAGCTTGTCCGACAGCGCGTAGTCGCCGTCGACGTCGACGCCACAGACGGTCGGTTGCTTCGTCCGCGTCTGCACGCCGACCAGCGTCACCACCTTGCCGACGTACGCGTCCAGGTTGCCGCCGTCGCGCAGCACCGGCGGGGGCGCGGCGGTGGCGCAGCCGGCCAGCAGAATCAGCGCGAGCGCCGCCCTCACGATCGCCTCAATCCGATTCGGCGCCCAGCCAGTCGGTGCGGACGTCGGGCCCCAGCTTGGCGACGATCTCGGCGCGGAAGCGCTTCTTAAGCTGGTCGGCGATCTGGCCCATCCGCTGCTTCGTGACGCCGAAGCGCGCGCCGAGGACGCCGAGGGCGACCGGCTCCTCGGCGGCGAGGTGCTCCTGCCAGACGGCCCGCTCGCGGGCGTCGGTCAGGCTGTCGCGGAAATGGGCGACCAGGTCCTGCATCGTCTCGGCCAGCTCGGCGCGCGCCGCCTCGGTCTCGGGCGATTCGCCGCCGCCGGGCAGCCGCTCCGACAGCGCGTAACCTTCATCGGCAGAGGACTCTCCCGGGCGCGGATCGAACGGCACTTCGCGCGACTCCAGGTGCTGGCGCACTTCGTCCAGGTCCTTCTCGTCGACGTCCAGCTTCGCGGCCAGCAGCTTGGGCGTCACATCGATGCCCGCGGCGATCAGCTTCTGGCGTTCCTTCTCCAGGCGGAAGAACAGCTTGCGGCCGGCCCGCGTGTTGCCGACGTGGATCAGGCGCGAGTTCGTCATCAGGAAGCGAAGCACGTAGGCGCGGATCCAGTAGGCGGCGTAGGTGCCGAAGCGCGGCCCCAGCTTCGGCTCCCAGCGCTTGACCGCCTCCATCAGGCCGACGCTGCCCTCCTGGAACAGGTCGAGGATGTTCGTCCAGGCGCGCCGGTACTGGTAAGCGATCGAGATGACGAGGCGCAGGTTGTGCACGACCAGCGTGCGGGCGGCGTTCATGTCGCCGCGCTCGCGCGCCGCGACGCCGAGCGCGCGCTCCTCCTGCTCGCTGAGGCGCTTGTAGCGGCGCGCCTCCGCGAGGAACCGCCCGACCGAATCGCGCACGGTCGACAGACGGCCGACGCTGCGATCGTCACTGGCGAGACGCTCGGCCTCCGCCTCGTCGGGTTCGAGCAGCTGGATCGCCTTCTCGCCGCCGCCTGCCTCGCCCTCACCGAGCTCGGCGATGTCGGCGTCGTCGTCGCGAGAGTCGGACTCTTTTTCCGCAGTCTCTTCCGACTCTGCCTCGGGCTGCTTGCGCTTGGGCATGGCGGGGCGTCTCGGCACGGAGTGTATGATGACACGCGCGCCGGCGCTGGAGGACGACGAACCTAGTGGACCAGCGACCTCTCCTTGCGGCTGCTGTGTTCCCTGAAACGCAAGCGGATCCTCCGATTCGGGAACAGCTTCTTGAGCTCTGGCTTCACCTGGCGCGCCCGGGTCTCCAGCAGGAAAAGCACCCGGTTCCTGCGATCCGACATCAACACATCTGATTCCCAGCCGAGGGGGGCCTTCCGTTGTTCGCGGTCCCAGGTCTTGAAGAAGAGCTTCAGCACGTCCCGCGCGTCGTTCTGACCGTCCGTGAACGTGACAGTGAGCGTCGCGTAGACGGGATCCCATTCGAACATCACGTCCGACTTCGACGCATCGAGATTGGCGGGGGCGAGGCGAAGGGCCTCCGTCATCACCTCGTCCAGCGCGGCCCTGATCGACGGGCCGTCGGTCTTTTGCAGGCTGATGTGGCGGACCTGGTAGACGGAACCGTCCGGCTCGAACGGGCTGGCCGAGGGGGCGGCGGCTATCCATTTCATCGTCGGCTTCGTCTTGGCTTTCGTTTTCGTTTTCATCGGCTGGGCCCGCGCGTGACAGTAGACAGGACGATCCGTTTCCGCCAGTGTCGCGTTCGTGCGCGTCACCGGAAGACCCGCGGCGCTGCTCGCGTGCGCCTGCCTGATGACCGCGCCCGGGTGCCGGCGGGCCGACCGCGAACACGCGCCGGCCGCGCCGGCGCCGCCCGCTGGCGCTCGCGCCCCGGCGCCCGCGCCTCCGCCGCGAGGCAAGTTGATCACGCTGCTCTACTCGTCCAACCTCGGCGGCGACTACGAGCAGTGCGGCTGCCCCGTGCATCCGCTGGGCGGGGTGGCGCGGCGGGCTACGGTGATCGATCGCGCCCGCGCCGAGGCCGATGCGGCGCTGGTGCTCGACGCGGGCGACCTGTTCCTGCCCTTTCGGCCCGACGTCGTGCGCGCCGATCCGCCCGACCGCGGCGAGGTCGAACGGCGGGCGCGGCTGCTCGCGGCGGCGTACGGGCGCATCGGGACGACCGCGCTTCTCCTGGGCGAGCAGGATCTGGCGCTCGGCCTGCCGCTGCTGCGGCGGGTGGCCAAGCAGGCGCACCTGCCGCTGCTGGCGTCGAACCTGTACGGCCGCGACGGCAAGCTGCTGTTCGACGCCGATCGGATCGTCGACAGCGCGGGCGTGAAGATCGGCGTGTTCGGCGTGACCGCGCCGCCGCGGCCGACCGACGCCGCCGCGTTCGCGGCCGCCGGCATCGAGGCGCGTGATCCGGCCGCGGCGGCCCGTACGGAGGTCGCGAGCCTGCGCGCGCGCGGCGCGAAGATCATCGTCGCGCTGGTCCACGTCGGCGACGCCGACGCCAACCGGAAGCTCGTGTCCGCGGCGCCGGGCATCGACTGGGCCGTGCTCGGCCACAGCGCGATGAACCTCGAGCTGCCCGAAAAGGTGGGGCGCACGTACATGCTCGAGGCGATGGCCGGGGGCAAGCACGTCGGGCGGCTGGACCTGCACATCGTCGGCGATCGACTGGGGTTCACCGACCGCGGTGAGCGCGCCGAGATCGAGACGATCCTGGCCGATCACCGGCGCCAGCTGACTGAGTACGACAAGCGGCTGGGCGAGACCGACCCGGCCACCATGCGCGATTACTACGAGCAGCGCCGGAAGGAGATCGAGGCGGCGATCGCGCGCGAGACCGCCTTGCTGGAAAAGCTGCCGGCCACGATCGCTGGAAGCTGGTTCGAGAACCGGCTGGTTCCGCTCGACGCGGCCACGCCCGACCAGCAGGGCGTCGCCAACCTCGTCGGTGCCTACAACAAGGAGAGCGAGGCGCGCGCCGCCGCCGGCAAGGCGGTCGGCATCGGCAACGAGACGCCGCGCCCGAAGCGAACGGCGGAGGCCGCCGCCGCGATCGCGGGCGCGAGCTACATCGGCACGGCGGCGTGCGGCGGCTGCCACGCGCCGGCCCTCGCCCAGTGGAAGACGACGAAGCACGCCCGCGCCCTGTCCGCGCTGGCCCGCATCGGCCGCGACAAGGATCCGTCGTGCATCGGCTGCCACGTCACCGGCTACCTGCAACCGGGGGGCCCGCCCGACATCGCGACGGCGCGCGAGCGCTTCGCGAACGTCGGCTGCGAAAGCTGCCACGGCCCCGGCAGCAAGCACGGCGCCGCCCTCGACAAGCGTGGCACCTTGGGCCGGGCCGTGCCGGAGGCGATCTGCCGCGGCTGCCATACCGTCGACGTCACCGGCGGCGACTTCGACTACAAGAAGTTCCTCCCCGCCGTCGTCGGCCCGGGGCATATGCTTCGCACCGCGGGGTGATCGATGCCGAACCTCACGTGGGGCGATACCGTACGCGTCAAGACCGGCGCGCCACCCGAGGCGCGCCCCGATGCTTTGGCCGCGGTGGTCGGCATCCGAGTCATCGAGACTGCGGCCCAAGGTCGGGCCGGCGGCGCCACGATCGGAACCACGATGTACGTGATCGAATTCAGCGACGGCAGCTCTATCGAGGTGCCGGCGTCATGGATCGAACCGCTCGATTCGCCCCCCTGAACTATCGCCCTTTTCAAACTTGATTCGGCGATAGTCGTGCGGCGCCTCTGGCGCCAAGGCGGGCACGTCCTCTATAGTGGGCGCGTTCATGGCCAGTCACGCCGCCCTCGCGCTCGCGCTCGTGCTGTTCGGCCCGGCGCCCATACCGCAGGGGGGTGAAGCCGCGGCCGGTGCGCCCGCCAGACCGCCCGCTGCGGCGGCACCCGCGCCCGCCCCCGCCGCCGACGCGGCGGCCACCAGCTTTGAGAAGCTCGGCCAGGGGGCGGTCCGGACGCGCGACATCGGGACGCTGCTCTCCTCGATCGTCGAGCGCTGCGACAGCGAGAAGCGCGAGATCGACCGGGCGCGCTGCCAGGCCACGACGGCGTTCCTCCGCCGCACGCTGCCGCAGAAGACGTTCGCGTTCACGACCGACGAACCGGGCGTTGTCGCGGTCTCGGATTACGACGCGCAGGTCAAGGGGTACCACGTCGCGCTGGCCGGCTGCGTCTCGTGCAGCAAGCCGGTGACCATCGGCCGCGCGAAGGAGCCGCGCCTCGTGACGCTGAAGGTCCCCGACAAGGAGGCCGGTTCGCTGGTGCAGGCGGTCTCGCTGTCGCGCAACACCTTCGGCTTCGACACCCTGGCCGACGCCAAGCGCTGGCTCGATACCGAACGGCCGTTCCTGCGCGCCGAGTTTCTGTTCCAGCCCCAGATCGTCGGCGACGTCTGGACGTTCGGCAACGAGCGCGGCGTCGCGCTCAAGCTGGTCGGCGCGCGCGTCTACAACCGCTGCACGGGCGACGTGCTGGTGTCGAAGCCGCCGTCGACGGGCAGCGCGGAGCGGCCGGCGTCCAACCGCGAAGATCCTTCGTGCGTCGCCGCCCGCAAGCAAGCGGCCGCCGCCGAAGCCGCCGCCGCCGCGCCGCCGCCCC
>DATFXS010000932.1:0-4870 GCA_035315605.1 Polyangia bacterium | reverse complement strand
CGGTCTCGAGATCCGTCCGGATGATCGGCCGGTCGGCCGCCGACACGGTCGTCTCCCAGCTCCGGCCAACGATCTCGCCCGCTTCGTAGCCCGTCAGGCGCGAGAACGCCCGGTTCACCGAGACGATCCGCCCCTCCGGGTCCACGCGGCAAATTGCCTCCGCCGCGTCCTCCAGGGCCGCGCGCAATTCGCGCACCTGATCCTCCAGGCGCGCGACCAACACGTCTGACGTCCTCACCGTGGCCAACAGCACCTCCGGAGGAGAGGGCCTGAGCTCGGGCACGGCATCAGAATATCAGTGGCCAATAGCGCAATGGAAGTTACTTCTTTAAGAACCCTAACCTCGATTTTGTTTACGCCACCGACGGGAAAATGACGGCGATGGCGCGCCGCGCGTGCTGCGAGACGCCGGGAACTCCTCGGGTTTTCGCCGGCGATTTAACTGACCGCCGTCAGCGGCGGAAGACGCTGCCGCCCGACGATGGGCGACTTCCCCACCCGCGCCCACCGCTCAGCAGCTCAGCCGCGCGCTCGCGCACCTTCGGGCTGCCGTCGTGCGCGGCCGCGTCCTTGATGAACGGCGTCGCCGCCGGGCCGAGGCTGCGCAGGAACGCCTGCGACTTCTCGTAGCCGCGATCGCTGGCCAGGGATCGAATGGCCCCTTTGATCAGGTCGGGATCGGACTTCAGGGCGGGGTTCTTGCGGACGGCGATCTGCGCCGCGGCCACGCCGTCGGGCCAGCGCCGGTTGTCGAAGTCGATCATCGCCAGCAGGTAGGGCGCGTCCGCGTTGTCGGGCTGCTGCGCGCGCAGCTGATTGAGCAACGCGATCGCGGGATCGATCTCGCCGCGCGCGACCATCTGCCGCGCCTGCTCGAGCAGCGGGCTCTCCGGGCCCGGCGTGCCGGCCGCGGCTGGCACCACACCGGGCGCCGGTGGCGCGTGCGGGGCTGACGCGACCGGGCCCGGGCCCGTCGCCGCAGAGGATGGCCTGGCCGCCGCCGTGGCGGCTCCGTCGCCGCCATGCCGGAGCGCGCGACCGATCAGCAGCGCCAGCAGCGCAACACCCAGGAAGAGGGCGCCGACCCAGGCGATCCGGAACTGGCGCACCGCGCCCGCTGACCGCGCGCTCTTGTCCTCTTCCTGACCTTGCTCCCCTGGCAGCCCGGGCTCCCCTTGCGCCTGCAGCCGCCGCCGGACGGCCGACACGGTGTCGACCGTCGTCTTGGCATCCTGCCGCACCGTCGGTGCCGGCGCGGGCTTCGCGGCGTCCTTTGGTTTCCCGTTGGGCTCCGGCTTCTTGGCCGGCGCCGCCTTGGCCGCCGCCGCGACCGGAAGGTCGTGGCTGGCGGCCCTGCCCTCCGGTGTCGCCGCCAGCGCCGCCGCCAGGTCGGCCGCGGATTGAAAGCGGTCCTCCGGCAGCTTCGACATCGCCTTGTCGAGCAGCGCCTCCAGCTCGGCGGAGAACCGCGCGTCGGGCACCACGCTGCGCAGCTTGGGAGGCGGCGACTCTCGCTGCATCAGGATCACCTCGCCGACGTTGTCCGACTGGAACGGCTTGCGACCCGTCAGCATCTCGAACAGCACGATGCCCACCGTGTACAGATCCGTGCGCGCGTCGATCGCGCCCTCTGCGCCCGACTGCTCGGGCGACATGTAGCTGGGCGTGCCGACCGCCATGCCCGCCGTCATCTGCGGCCCGTCGCGCAGCTTGGCCAGCCCGAAATCGAGGATGCGCAGGTGCTCTTTCAGCCCTGCCTCGTCGCTCAGGATCAGGTTCTCGGGTTTGAGATCGCGGTGCACGATCCCCTGCTCGTGCGCGTGCGCGAGCCCGGCGAGCAGCTGCTGCGCCAGCCGCATCGTGCGCGCCGGGGCCAGCCGTCCCTCCAGCATCAGGTCGCGCAGCGTCCGGCCGGTCACGAAGTCCATCACCAGGTACGGAGATCCCTCTACGCCGAAGTCGATGACCGACACGCAGTTCGGGTGCAGAAGGCGGCTCATCGCCTTCGCCTCGTTCTCGAACCGGCTCAGGAAGGTCTTCTGCGCGGCGATCCAGGGATGCAGGAACTTGACCGCGACGGCGCGGCCCAACTGCACGCGCTCGCCCTTGTAGACCACGCCCATCGCGCCCGACGCCAGCCGCGAAAGGATGAGGTAACGGCCCTGCAGAGTGCTACCGACACGGGGATCGGGGGGTGCGGGTTCGTCGCTCACGGATCGAGGGTATCACGCGGGTGCAAGGGCCATGGCCTTGTTTCGCGGACGCCGAACCTTAATTTTCCACAACTTCCCTATGATCGACCCTGATCTGCGCTGGGCCGGAAACGGGGGCACGAGCGAAGCGACCAGCCGCCCCGCGTCCGTGCTCCTCGTCGACGACCGTCCGGCGAACCTGGTCGCGCTCGAAGCGACGCTGGCGCCGCTGGGCGTCCGCACCGTCACCGCGGTGTCGGGTCCGGAGGCGCTGCGCCGGCTGCTGACCGAGGACTTCGCGCTGGTCCTGCTCGACGTGCAGATGCCGGGCATGGACGGCTTCGAAACCGCGACGCTGATGAAGCGCCACCCGCGCACCGCGCACGTTCCGATCATCTTCGTGACCGCCATCCACCGCGAGGCGGCGCACCTGTTCACAGGTTACGAGCGCGGCGCGGTCGACTACCTGACCAAGCCGTTTGATCCGAACATTCTGCGTTCGAAGGTGCGCGTGTTCGTCGATCTGTTCATCAAGGAGCGGCAGCTGCGCGAACAGTCGGCGCTGGTGTACGAACGCGAATCGCGCGATCGCGAGCACCGCACCGAGGAGCGCTTCCGCGCCCTGCTCGATTCGATGCCGCTGTGCGTGTGGGCGCTGGGCGCCGACGGCACGCCGGTCTACGCCAACCGGTCGTGGCTCGAGTACGCGGGGGCAGACGCGGGCGCGCAGGGGCCGCTGGCGGCGCTGCACCCCGAGGACGAGGACGGCGTGCGCGCCGAGGTGCAGACGGCGCTGGCGCAGTGCGAACCGATCGAGCTCGAATACCGCCTGCGCAGCGCCCGCGACGGCACCTACCGGTGGCACGCGGTGCGTTTTTTGCCCCAGCGCGATCCGGAGGGCGTCGTCACCGGATGGATCGGCACCGCGACCGACATCGAAAATTTCAAGCGCGCGCAGGACGCCCACGCGGAGCTGGCGGTCAAGGAGCGCGAGGCGCGCGAGGCGGCCGAGGCGGCCAACCGCGCCAAGGACGAATTCCTGGCGACGCTGTCGCACGAGCTGCGCACGCCGCTGAACGCGATGGTCGGATGGACCCACATGCTGCGGTCGCGAAGCCTGTCGCCAGAGAAGGCACAGCGCGCGCTGGAGACGATCGAACGAAATGCGCGCGCGCAGGCCGAGCTGATCGAGGACATCCTCGACGTGTCGCGCATCATCGCGGGCAAGCTGCGCATCGAGCTGCACCCGGTCGACCTGTCGTCGATCGTCGACGTCGCGCTGGACGCGGTGCGGCCGGCCGCGGAGGCGAAAGGAATCACGCTCGATCGCAAAGTGAGCGGCCTGCCCGAGCGGTTCATGGGCGACGCGGTCCGGCTGCAGCAAGCGATCTGGAATCTGCTTTCGAACGCGATCAAGTTCACGCCCGCGGGCGGGCGCGTCGAGCTGGACGCCGCGGCCGACGCCGAGGGGGTGACCGTCGAGGTGCGCGACACGGGCTGCGGCATCGCGCCCGAGTTCAAGCCGTACGTGTTCGATCGCTTTCGCCAGGTGGACTCGAGCAGCCGGCGCGCGCACGGCGGGCTGGGGATCGGTCTGGCGATCGTCCGCCACGTCGTGGAGCTTCACGGCGGCAGCGTCAGCTGCGAGAGCGCGGGTACCGACCAGGGCGCGACCTTCACGCTGCGGCTGCCGATCCACGAGCCGGCGGCGCCGCCGATCGCGGTCGCCCCCGAGGTGCGGCAGGCCGGGGTGATGCGGCCGTCGAGCGACGAGCTGGTCGACCTGACCGGGATCAAGGTGCTGCTGGTCGACGACGAGCCGGACGCGCGCGAGCTGCTGACCGAGGTGCTGGAACAATGCGGCGCGGTCGTCGTCGCGACCCACAGCGCCGACGAAGCGGTCCGCCTGATCCCGCGCGAACGGCCGGCCGTCTTGCTGTCCGACATCGGCCTGCCGGGCGAGGACGGCTACAAGCTGATCAGCCGCGTTCGCGCGCTGCCGCCCGAGGACGGCGGCGATCTGCCGGCGGCGGCGATCACCGCCTACGCGCGCTCGGACGACGCGCAGCGGGCGCTGGCGGCTGGATACCAGCGCCACGCGCCGAAGCCGATCCAGCCGACGACGCTGGCGGCGCTGGTCGCCGGCCTCGTCCAGCTGCACCCGCGCCGCGACGACGATCCTGACGGATCAATCGACCCGTGACTTGGCGGGCTTGCCCGCGCGCCAGTCCGGCGGGCGATCGACGATGAGACCGCGTTTGAGCAGGAAGTCGTGGACGACGTGCGTGGCGCGCAGCACTTCGTTGCCGTCGAAGTCGCCGTGGTGGCCGCCGCGAATCGGCACCAGCCGGTTCGGCACACCCGCCCGATCCAGCGCCGCGTGCAGGCGCACGGCTTGCGAGAACGGAACGACCGGATCGGCGTCGCCGTGCAACGTCAGCACCGCGGGGGCCCCCTTGGTCACGTAGTTGATCGGCGAGACGCGCGCCGCGCGCGCCGGGCCGTCCGGCGCCGGACCGATCCAGCCGACCGCGAAGTCGCGCGGGTGCGGCGGCGCGAGCAACTCCGCCACGTCGACGACGCCGAAGAAGTTGATCACCGCGGACACCGCGAGCGGCTCGTTGCCCGGGCAGAGCCCGTCGAAGCCCGCCGAGGCCGGCGCCAGCGCCGCCATCAGC
>DATFXS010000931.1:0-8233 GCA_035315605.1 Polyangia bacterium | reverse complement strand
CGCCGGCAAGACCGCCCTCCTGCTGTGCGGGCGCGTCCACGGCTACGAGGGCTATTCACCCTGCGAGATCGGTTTCGGCGTGCGGGTCGTGGCGGCGCTGGGCGTGCGGACGCTGATCGTGACCAACGCGTCGGGCGCCGTCGATCCGGCGCTGGCCGCGGGCGACATCGTCGCCATCTCCGATCACATCAACCTGACGGGCGCGTCGCCGCTCACGGGCCCCAACGACGAGCGCCTCGGCCCGCGCTTCGTCGACATGACCGACGCCTACGCGCCGGCCCTGCGCGCGCTCGCGGCCGAGGCTTCGCAGCGCACGCTCAAGCGCCCGCTCGCGGAGGCGATCTACGCCGGCATGGCCGGCCCCGCCTACGAGACGCCGGCCGAGGTGCGCCTGCTGCGCACGCTGGGCGCCGGCCTGGTCGGCATGTCGACGGTGCACGAGGTGATCGCCGCGCGCCACGCGGGCGTGGCCGTGCTCGGGCTGTCGCTGGTCGCCAACCCGGCCGCGGGCGTCAACCCGGGCCCGCTGCGCCACGAGGACGTGACCCGCGCCGCCAGCGCGGGCGCGGACGCGCTCGGGAAGCTGATCGTCGCGGTCGTCGCGGCGCTGCCCACGTGATGACGCCGGCGCAGCGGCGGCGGCTGGTGCAGGCGGCGCGCGCCGCTCGCGCGCGCGCGCACGCGCCGTACTCGAAGTTCCGCGTCGGCGCCGCCGTTCTCGACGAACGCGGTCGTGTCCACGCCGGCTGCAACGTCGAGAACGCCTCGTACGGTTTGACCGTCTGCGCCGAGCGCCACGCGGTCGCCGCGGCGGTCGCCGCCGGCGCGAAGCGGATCCACGCGGTCGCCGTCGTCGCCGATCCGGCCGCGACCCCCTGCGGCGCCTGCCGCCAGGTGCTCACGGAGTTCGGCGGCCCGTCCACCGAGGTCCTGCTGGCCGGCGCGAAGGGCGCGGTCACCAGCGGCACGACGCTGGGCACCCTCTTGCCGCGCGCGTTCTCGCTCCGATGATCGCGGGGCGAAGGCTGATCGCGGTCATCGTCCTGATCGCTTTCGGCGGCTGCGCGGCGAGCGCCACTGTCACGCGCACCGACGGCATCGAGATGGACGCGGTCATCGAACGCTCGGACGCCGACGCTCTGTACCTGCGTGACGACCAGGGACGGCTCCAGCGCGTCGGGCGCGATAACGTCAAGGCGATCGACCACCCCGGCAACGCCGAGATGGTCGTCGGCGGGTTGCTGCTCGGGATCTTCGCCGCCTTCGCGATCGCGTTCCGCAACGGCTCGAACGGCCAGGTCATCCTGCCGCCGGCGATCGTCGCCGGCGTGCCCGGCATGGTCCTGCTGGTCAGCGGCGTCGGGCAGTACACGACGTCGATCGAAGCGGCGCGCGCGTTCGAAAAGCCTACTTCACGACCGTGACGCGCACGTCGCCGTCGCGGCGCAGCACCGTGACGCCGACGTCGTGCGGCTGGTTCTCCAGCAGGATGTCGACGCTGCCGGCGCCGACCGGCAACCCGGTCAGGCGCAGCGTCGGGATCGACGGGGGCAGCACCGGCCGCGTCAGCGCGATCTCGTTGTTGCAGCCGTCGACGGACAGGCCCAGCGCCGCCGATAACAGCATGAACACCGACGCCGCCGCCCACGACTGGGGCGCGCACGCGACCGGGTACTGCGTCGGTCCCTCGCCCGGCCGCCGCGGGAAGCCGCAGATCAGCTCGGGCAGGCGGCGCATCTCCACCGCGACGCTGGCGTCCTTCATCGCCTCGAACAGGCGCACCACCAGATCGCGGAAGCCGTAGCGCGAGAACCCGTCGGCGATGATCGCGTTGTCGTGCGGCCAGACCGATCCGTTGTGATACGCCATCGGGTTGTAGCGAACCTGCGAGGCGGGGATGGTGCGGACGCCCCAGCCCGTGAAGCTGTCGTCGTCCATCAGGCGGTCGGCCACCCGGCGGGCGCGCGCCCGGTCGGCCACGATCCCGGTCCACAGCGCGTGCCCGACGTTCGAGCTCGCGACCCGGCAGGGGCGCTTGGCTCCGTCCAGCGCCAGCACGTAGGTGCCCAGCGCCTCGTCCCAGAAGGCCGACTCGAACCGGGCGCGCAGCCCCTCGGCGCGTCGCCGGTAGCTCTCCGCCCGCGCGACCGCCTGCCCCCCTTCGCCCAGGGCCATCGCGATCTCGGCCGCCGCCAGCCAGGCGCCGAACACGTACGCCTGCACCTCGACCAGCGCGATGGGCCCCTCCGCCAGAGTGCCGTCGGCGTGAAACACCGAATCGTGCGAGTCCTTCCAGCCCTGCTGCACGAGGCCGCTCGGCGTCCGGCGCGCGTACTCGACGAAGCCGTCGCCGTCGGCGTCGCCGTAACGCTCGATCCAGTCCAGCGCGCGCTGCACGGCCGGCGCGATGCTGCGCAGGAAGCCGGCGTCGCCGGTGCGCCGGTGGTAGGCGCCCGCCAGCATCACGTAAAGCGGCGTCGCGTCGACGCTGCCGTAGTAGCGCCCGAACGGCACCTCGCCGAGCGCGGCCATCTCGCCGCCCCGCGCCTCGTGCAGGATCTTGCCTGGCTCGGCGTCGCGCTCCGGCTCCGACGCCGTCGCCTGCGTGTCGGCGAGGAACGCCAGCACGCCGCGCGCGATGTCGGGCGCCAGCCACAGCGTCTGCAGCGCGGTGATGATGCCGTCGCGCCCGAACGGCGCGCTGAACCAGGGAACGCCCGCGTAGGGGTAAGGACCTTGCGGCGTCGTCGTGATCATCATTTCGAGATCCGACACCGAGCGCGCCACCCATTCGTCCAGCTCCGAACCGGGCGCACGCACGCGGCTGCGCGACAGCTGGCCGGCCGCCACGGCCGTGGTCAGCGCCGCGCAGGCCCGATCGTAGTCACCCGCCGCGGCGTCAGCCCCGTCGTCGCACGTCAACGTCAGGTAGATCGTCGTCGTCCCGCGCGACGGCAGCCGGAGGTGATACAGCGCCTGCGCGCCACCCAGATCGTCGGGGGGCGGATCGAACGCCAGCCGCGTCCGCCGCACGATCCGATCCAGCCCTTCGTACGAGAGCTCGACGCGGCCGCCGTCCAGGACCGCCGGCTCGCGGCGCGTCCCCCGCCGCTCGCGCTTCGACCCGCGCACCTCGAAGATGTCGGCGTAGTCGGCGTTGAAGCTGAGCGCCAGCTCGACGTCGATCGCGGTCAGCGCGAAATTCGAAATACGCAGCCGTTCGTAGCAGCACCCGCGCCACAGGAACTTGGTACGAAAGACGTGCAGCGTCCCGCGCGGCAAGATCAGCTGCCCCGTCTGGTCCTTGAGGTCGGGCGTCGCGAGGTCGACCGTCAGGAGGTCGTTCTCTTTCTTCACCGTCGACGACAGCAGCAGCGGACGCCGGCCGCCCAGGCGCAGCTCCAGCCGCGACAGAAAGCGCGTGCCCTCGTGATAGATGCCCTGCTCGCCCAGCCCGACCGGCTGCAGGTCGCCGAACCGATCGAACACCGCGAACGTCTCGCCGTGCTTCAGCACGCGGGTGCGGTCGTCCGCGCGCGACGAGGTGGCCTGGATGTAGTGTTGCTCGTGAAGGCTGACGACTTCGTCGTCCGCCGCCGTTCCGAAGGTCGGCATGGCGGCTAATCCATCCCGACACCCGCTTCGCCGCCCAGCCCTTCGACCGCGTGGGCGCCGTCGGTGTCGCCGTCCGCATCGATCGCCGCCAACCCGAACGCCGTCCGGCCGCGCCCCTGGCGCAACCGCGCGCTCGCCGCGAGCTCTTGATAGATCGTGACGTAGTCGCGCGCCATGCGGGGCGCGAGAAACCGCCGATCGAAGTAGGCGCGCACGCGGTCGCGGGGCAGCGCGACGGCCCGCTTCGTGGCGGCCACCGCCGCATCCAGCGAATCGACGACGTAGCCAGAGACCCCGTCACGCATCACCTCGGGGATCGAACCGCAGCGGAACGCGACGACCGGAGTGCCGCACGCCATCGCCTCGATCATGACCAACCCGAAAGGCTCCGGCCAGTCGATCGGGAACAGGAACGCCGCCGCGTTGCCCAGGAAGTCGTTCTTTTCGCTCTCGCCGATCTCGCCCACGAACTCCACCAGAGGATCGGCGAACAGCGGCTTGATCTCGCTCTCGTAGTAGTCGCGGTCCTTGTCGTCGATCTTGGCCGCGACCTTGAGGGGCATCCCCACGCGGCGCGCGATCTCCACCGCGCGATCCATCCGTTTCTCGGGCGACACGCGGCCGACCACCGCCAGATACTTTCCGCGGCCGAGACAGGGCCGATAGAGATCGGCGGGCAGGCCGTGATACACGGTGCCGATCCAGTTCGCGTCCGGCAGCGGCTCGCGCTGCGCGTCCGAGATCGAGACCAGCGGCGTCTCGGCGAAGGTGCCGAACAGCGGCACGTAGTCGGGGATGTCCATCCGCCCGTGCATCGTCGTGACGTGCGCGACCGGCTGGCGCCGCGCCAGCGGAAAGTGGAGGTAGTCGGTGTGAAAGTGCAGGACGTCGAACTCGTTCGCCCGGGCGAACACGCTCTCGAACATGTTCACGTGCCGGGCCAGTTGGTCCTTGCAGGTTTCGTCCAGCCGCAGCGCCGCCGGCGCGCAAGCCACCAGCTCGGCCCGGGTCTGCGAATCGCCGCTCGCGAACAGCGTCACCTCGTGCCCGAGGTCGATCAACGCCTCGGTCAGAAAATGCACGACCCGCTCGGTGCCGCCGTACAGCTTCGGTGGCACGCTCTCGAAGAGGGGTGAAACCTGCGCAATCCGCACGTCAGTCGTCCCGCGTTGGTCCTCTCGGGAACGTAATCACGAATGCGAGCGGCGGCGACGGAGCTTGGCCGGAACGCGCCGGGCAGAGCTTGTCCGAGCGGCGCCGCGACGCCAAATTCAACGACGCGATGGGCGTGGTCGGGGCGGTCGGCGCGAGCGGCAGACGATGGGTGGTGGACGAGGGACGGGAGGCGCTCTACGCGCGCGCCGCCCAGCGGCTGGGCGATCGCGCGCCGTCGCCGGGCGAACGCCCCGCTACTTCTTTGCGGGCGGCGCCTCGGCCTCGCCCGCCTCGCCCGGCTTCTTCTTCTCCTTCGGCAAAGGCTGGCCGGTGATCTGCGCGGCCTGCTCGCGCGCGGTCTGAACCACCTCGCCGCGCGCCTCGATGTAGTCGCCGGCGGCGGTCAGGAAGGCTTCCAGGTCCAGCACCTTCTTGCCCTTGCGCGACTTCTTGCCGCACCACTCCCAGGCCTGAAGCTGGCGCTGCTGCTCCTCGTAGAACTTCTTCGCGTTGGCCTTGAACGTCTTCGACGGCGCCGGCTTCGCGTCCTTGTCGACGTTCTGCACCAGGTTGCCGCAGTCGGCGCGCACCTTGGTCATGAACGGGACCGGATCCTTCTTGCAGGTGTCGGCGAGGAACTCGAGCACCGCCTGGATGTCCTTCTTCTTGTCGAGGTCGGGGATCGCGCAGACCATGAACTTCTCGAACGCGACCGACTCCGCCGTCGGCTCGGCGGTGAACGCGCCGCCGACTTCCTGGATGCTCGCGTCGACGTCCTTGACGGCGCCGCGCGACTTCAACTTCTCGGCGTAGCTCTCCAGCCCCTCCTGCATCTTGGGCAGCGCCCCGATGTACTTGTCCATCGGCGGCTTCAGCGCATCGGGCATCTCGGTGGCCAGCCCGGAGAGCGATCCGCGCGCGCCCTCCAGCTTGGGCACGCATTCGCTGGTGAGGTGCTCGGAGTAGGTCTTCTGCTGGGTGAAGTAGGCGCTCTCGACGCGCTGCTGGATCTGATCGGCGTTCTGGAACATGCCGACGTCGGTGTCGGTGCCCATCACGCAGGACCAGAACGGGCCCATGTCCATCTTGTCGTGCTCGGCGAACTTGCCGCCCGCGTCCAGCATCTTCTGCGCGGCCTCGTTCTTCTTCCGGTTCCCCAGCACGTAGTAGCCGATCGCCGCGACCCCGGCGATCGCCACCAACGCGAACAGCATCCGCTTCTTCTTGGCGGACGCGTTCCGCTCGGCCATGAGCCGCTGGTATTCGTCCATACCACCGCCGGGGGGGGCTGCTCCGAACGACATGTGTCCTCCTTGAGAGAGCGAGAGCGCGGCGCCTCGCGCGCCGTCAGTCAGTCGTCGGAGAAGACCTTAATTCGAAAGCAAAATCAAGCTCAGGCGGGCGCTACTTCCGCCCGATCTGCTGCGAGAACAGCGACCAAGAGTGCAGGTAGTCCAGCGCCATTTGCAGCTGGTAGTCGTCCAGCCGCCGCGCGGCGGTCGACTTCTCGCCCTGTTCGTTCTTGAGGCGCTTGTGCAGGTCACGTTCGCGCGGCATGTCGGCGTCGGACGCGTCGGCCGGCGGCGCGGTCGCGTCGACGACGACGTTGGGCGTGATCCCCTGCCCCTGGATCGACCGCCCGTTCGGCGTGTAATAGCGCGCGACGGTCAGCTTGAGACCGCACGGCTTGCCGCCGCAGCCGTCCAGGTCGATCACCGTCTGGACCGATCCCTTGCCGAACGTCTGCGTGCCGAGCACGACGGCGCGGTTGTGATCCTGCAGCGCGCCCGCGACGATCTCGGCGGCGGACGCGGTGGCGCCGTCGACGAGCACGATCATCGGAAATCCCGACCAGGTGCCCTTGCTGTGCGCCTTCGCCTCGTCCATCACGTGCCCGCCCTTGCCCACCGTCTTGACGATCAGCCCCTCGGAGATGAACAGGTCCGCGACGCGGATCCCCTGGTCCAGCAGGCCGCCCGGGTTGCGGCGCAGATCGAGCACCAGGCCTTTCATGCTCTTGCCCGGGCTCTTGGCCGACAGCTGATCGAGCAGCTTCTCCAGCGTGTTGTCGACGCCGGCGGCGAAGACGCGCAGCTTCACGTACGCGACGCCCTCGTCGAGCAGGTGGCCCTCGACCGCCTTCACCTCGTACTTCGCGCGCCGGATCCGGAAGGTCAGGTCGCGGCCCCGCCGCTCGACCACCAGGGTCACCTCGCTGCCGCCCGGCCCCTGCATGCGCGCCACCGCCTCGTCGAACTCCAGCGTCGAGATCTCGACGCCGTCGACGCGCTTGATGACGTCTCCCGGCTCGATGCCCGCCTTGGCGGCGGGCGATCCCTCGATCGGCGAGATGATCACGAACCGGTTCTTGCGCTTCTCGACGTCGATGCCGATGCCCTCGATCTCCTCGTTGCCCTCGGTCTCCTTCTTCAGGCGGCCGTACTCCTCCGGGTCCATGAAGCGCGAGTGCGGATCCAGCACGTCCGTCAGGCCGCGCGCCGCGCCGTACATCAGCTCCGTCTCGGACAGATCCTCGACGTAGTGAGTTTCGATGTACGAGAGCACCTTCGTGAACACGCCCAGCTTCTGGTACGGGTTGAAGCGGCCCGCCGAGAGCGGCCGGGCGACGACGAGACCGCCGGCAAAGGCGGCGAGCGCGAGCAGGATGGTGCGACCGCGCGGAGCATGCTTCGACATCGATTCACCTCGAGGTCGCTAGTCTCGCACACTCTCTGATCCCCTCTCCCGCGCAGCGGGGAGAGGGTTAGGGAGAGGGGCGCGACGAGCAGCCCAGCCGGCGACGAGCGCGCGGCGATCGCATCAGAAGAAGAGGCGCGCGGTCGGCAAAAATCGACGGCGTGACCATACATGCCTCGTCACGTGCTGCAATGTACTTGCTTTTGGTAACAGCGGGTGGATAATCACGGGTCCGCGCCTCTGCCCAGCGCAACCATTTGGGTTCCCGAGCGCCGTCAACAGAGTCTCCACCGGTTGCCCACGCACTTATCCACAACCGGTTGTGGTTTCGTATTTCGAATACTCAATATCTTGTGTTTCGGGCGCGCCTAGTTTAAAAGTCTGCAGGCGCCGTTTCGGCGCCAAGGTTTTTACGGGGAGGGCCCTCAATGCTCGACAAGCACGACGTCAAGAGAAGCCGCAGCACCCGCGCGAATGGCAACGGCAGCGCAACGACGCCGACGGCGTCGAAGCCCGCGACAATCTCTTCGACCAAATCGACGGCGGCCAAGCCCGCCGTCGCGCCGTACGGCCTCAAGCTGACCCGCTACTTCACCGCCCCGGGTGACGACGGCTTCGCCAACGTCGAGTGGGAGCTGCGCACGGCCGCCATCAGCGGCGAGAACGGCAAGATGGTCTTCGAGCAGAAGGACGTCGAGGTGCCCAAGAGCTGGACTCAGACCGCGACGAACGTGGTCGTCCAGAAATACTTCCGCGGGACGCTCGG
>DATFXS010000930.1:0-4056 GCA_035315605.1 Polyangia bacterium | reverse complement strand
CGCCGGCTTACGGCCGTCGGCCTCTCCTCCAAGGAGGAGAGGCGACGAAGGATCAGGTCCCCTCGCCCCGCGAAGCGGGGAGAGGGTTAGGGGGAGGGGCGGGCCTACCGGCCGCCGGCTTCGGCTTCGCGGCGCTGCAGGCGCACACGCGCCGCGGCCGCGTCGGCGCGGATCTCGTCGTCGTCGTGCGTCGCCGCGATGAAGCTCAAATACTCGTCCGCCTCCTGCCCACCCAGGATCGAGATCGCCTCGATGATCTTCCGCATCTCGCGTCGGTCGCGCAGCGAGCGCGACTGTGTCAGCTCGCGCACCGCGCTGCGCTCGTGCATCGCGATCAACGCACCCAGCGCCGCGTCACGAACCGTCTCGTCCGGATCGCTGAGCAGCTTGAGCAGCGTCGGCACCTCGGCACGGATCTGCCGCTCGCCGATGATCCGGATCGCCTCCTCGCGCAGCTCGCCGCCGTCCGCGACCAGCGCGGCGTGCAACGCGGTCGGCGAGCCCTCCTCCAGCCGCCGCCGCGTGGCGACGCCGTCGATCAGATCGCTCGCGATGCGCAGCACCAGCTTCGTCAGCGATGGCATCGCCTGCTGCGGCGCCTTCTTGGTCGCGACCGTGTACGGTTCGACGCCCTGGCCCTCGACATCGAACTCGATCGCGCCGGGCGCGTCCGACGGCCGCGTGTCGACGTGCAGCCGCACCTGCGCACGCGCCTCGCCCTTGGCGCCTTCCTGCACACACTCGGCTGTGAAGGCGAGTCGGGCGCGGGCGGTGGGCATCGCGCCGCCGTCTGGCGCGGTCGTCGAGAACAGCCCGGACGCCGCCAGCGCCATTCGGATCTGGTCTTCGATGCGGCCCTTGTCGATCCGTTCGTCAGACGGTGGCGACAGATCGTCGAGAACGATCGCCGCGAGCAGCGGCCGCGGCGGCGGTGCCGGCGGCGGTGGTGCCGCGTGACGGCGGCAGGATCCCGCGACGATCGCGCCGCCCAGTGCCGCCGCGACCAGCAGCCCGGACGCCCCGCGCATCACAGCACCTTGGCGAACACCAGCAGGTCGTCTCCCTCTCGGTAAAAATCTGGGATCGCGCCCGCCAACCTGAAACCGGTCTTCTCGTAGAAGCGCCGCGCGCCGCCCTGCCCTTCGAGGCTGGAGGTCTCGACGCGGATGATCCGGCCGCCGCGCTGTCTCAGCTCCGCCTCGACCGCCGCGAACATCGCGCCGCCGATGCCGCGACCGCGCGCATCCTCGGCGACCACCAGCCAGTAGAGGTCGAAGGTCGCATCGGTCATCGGGGTCGGGCCGAGACAGGCGTACCCGAGCACCCGTTCGGGCTGTCCCTTCTCGTCCGAGACCGCCACGCGTGCTTCGTAGCTGTCCCGTTCGTCCGGATCAGCTGGGTCCAGCACCGCGTCGAGCAGCTCGATCGCGCACGCGACCTCGGCGGATCGGAATCCCGCTCCCTGCGAGATGATGTCGATGAGCTGCGCGCGATCGGACGGCAATAGGGATCGTATCCGCATGGGTGCGTCTCTGGAGAGCGAGGGTGACGATGCGCCGGACCACTTCGTCGTAACCGAGTCCGGCGGCGCGTCCGGCGCGGGCGAATCCGCCGGAGGTCTCCGACAGATCACAGTTGGGGTTGATGTCGATGACGTACGGAGTTCCGTCGGCGGCGAGCCGGACGTCCAGGCGCCCGTAGTCGCGCAGCTCCATCGCGGCGAACGCGGCGCGCGCCACGGACGCGATGCGCGCCGCGACGACGTCGTCGAGCCCGTTGCAACGCACGGGCTTGGTGCCCCGGTACTCCGCCGAGGTCTCTTCCCACTTCGCCGCGTACGAGACGATGTGCGGCTGCCCGGCGGGCATCTCCGAAAAGTCGATCTCGTGGAACGGCAGCAGGTCGATGTCGCCGTCGAGGCGCCCCAGCATCGAGACGTAGATCTCGCGCCCCTCGATGAAGCGCTCGACCAGCGCAGGCTGGCGATAGCGCTCGATCACGCCGCCGACCTGGCGACCGAGCTCGGCGCGATCCTGCACGACCGATTGCGCGCTGATGCCGACCGACGCGTCCTCGCGCGACGGCTTGACGATCAGCGGAAACGGCAGCGCCACGCTCGTGATGTCCGGCGTCGTCAGGCACACGGCGTCGGGCGTCGGGACCCCGGCGGCGCGCAGCACCGCCTTGGCCTTGTTCTTGTGCAGCGCGAGCCCGAGCGTCATCGGCGGCGAACCGGTGTAGGCGATCCCGGCCCGTTCGAGCAGCATCGGTAGCAGCGGCTCGAATCGGGCATCGCCGGAAAGCGACTCGCACAGGTTGAAGACCACGTCCGGCGCGAACGCCGAGATCGCCGACAGGGCGCCGGCCAGGTCCTCGTCGATGCCGAGCGCTTCGCCGACCAGCCCGGCGCGCCCGAGCGCCCCGACCACGTTCTCGGTAGTTCCCTTGATGTCCGCCCGCGATCCGTTCTCCGGATCGTGCTGGCTGTGCTCGAAGTCGCGGTTGTGAACGACTAGGACACGCGGCTTGGCGGCGCTTTTCACGCCTGGATCATTCTAGTGATCCGTTCCGACATTTCAACGGCCGAGATTCCGCTCAGCGCGGGCGAGTCGATCTGGGGAACGAATGTGACATCCAGTTCACGCCCGAGCGCGCCCGCGACACGCGCCGCCAGCAGGTGAAGCGCTGGCGGCGATCGTCCGGGACCAAGCAGGTGCGCGACGGACGTGGTGCGCACCGCCTGAAGACCGCACGGAACGATCAGGTCGAAGCCGTCGAGCGCGCTCGCGACGTTGAGCGCGAACCCGTGAATCGCGACGCGTCGATGGACATGCACGCCGAAGGCGCAGATCTTGCTGTTGTCGCCGACCCACAGCCCGGGCACGTCGCGCCGCCAGCGCGCGTCGATGCCGAGCTCGCCCAGCACGGCCGCGATCGCCCGCGCCATCGCCGTGACGTGGCCGAGCACGCCGCCGCGCAGTCGCACGATCGGATAGCCGACCAGCTGACCCGGCCCGTGATACGTCACGTCCCCGCCCCGCGAGGCGGGCTGGACGTCGACGCCGCGCCGCGCGAGCTCGGCCCGTGGCGCCAGCACGTGCGCCGGGTCCGCCGATCGCCCGAGCGTGACGACCGGGTGGTGCTCGCACAGCAGCAGCGTCTCGGGCGCCTGCCCGCTCAGCACGTCCGCGCGCAGGCGCTCCTGCTCGCGGGCGGTCGTCGCGAACGGCACGCGCCCCAGCCACCGCCAGACCGCCAAGGGTCAGCCCTCGGCGATGTCGGCGAAGAAATCCGCGTCGACGAAATCGACGCTGACCATGGTGTTGATGACGCCGACGCCGTGGCGGATGCAGGTCTCGGCCAGCGCGGCGCCATCGGCAATCTCGATGGGCGGTGTCGGCTGGTTTTCGGGCCGTCCCGAGCCGTCGGAAGCCTTCTTCCACTCCGCGATGGCGTCGTCGCCCAGCCGGCCGGCCAGCATCAGAAGCCCCTCGTCCTGGCCGCGCCTGCGGATCCCCTCGCGCAGCTCGCCGATGGCGCGGCGGCCGGCCGAGCCGCCGCCGAACTTGAACCCGACCAGGCAGCGGGACGACCGCGATCCGCGGCCGCGCAGCGCCTCGACGTAGATGGTCCCCTCGACGCGCTTGACGAAGGTCGCCGGTCCGAAGCCCTCGCGCTGGATCAGCACCCGGGCGAGCGCCTCGAACGCAGGCGCCGGCAGCTCGGCGATGCGCCGTTCCAGGGCGGCCGCGGTCCGCTCGCGCAGCGCGCGACGCGCCTCGCCGAACACCTGCTCCGCACGCTCGAGCTCGGCGTCGGGTGGACGGCGCGCCAGGGCGTAAAGACCCGCGCCCGCCGACCGGACGCGCGGCCGCATCCCGGCCCGCAGCCGCTCGCGCGGCTCGGCGGCCAGCGCGGTGCGCATCACCCGCCAGGCCTCGTTCGGCTCGCCGTGAACCAGGCGCCGCCGGGTGGCCCCGTCGGCGATCTGCCGGACGTGCACGCCGCGGCCCGGCGCCTGCCCGCGCAGGATCTCCAGCGCCGCGTCCACCGGGG
>DATFXS010000929.1:0-3610 GCA_035315605.1 Polyangia bacterium | reverse complement strand
CGGTCCGGTCGGCCCGCGCCCAGGTTCTGACCGACCAGCGTCGAGGCAGCGTTCGCCATCCCCCAGGCCGGAAACAACGCGAACAGCACGATGCGCATCGCGATGCCGTTGCCCGCTATGGCCGTGCTACCGAACGGGGCGATGATCTGGTTCAGCCCAACCCAGCTGGTCGTGGAGATGAAGATCTGAAAGATGCCCGTGCGGGACAGCCGCAGGATCGACGCGAGGATGCCGCGATCGACGCGCAGGTGCTCGCGGCGCACCACCAGGTTGCCGCGCCCGATGCGCAGCGCGCGCAACTGGTAAAGGACCCCGACGCCGCGGCCGATGGTCGTCGCCACCGCGGCGCCCGTGACGCCGAGCCGCGGGAACGGGCCGACGCCGAACACCAGCAGCGGCCCGAGCACGATGTTGATGCCGTTGGCGAGGACCAGCGTCCGCAGCGCGACGTTGGGATCGCCGGCGCCGCGGAACACGGCATTGATCATGTAGAGCAAGATGACGGTGACGCTTCCGCCCAGCATCACGCGCGTGAACCGGCCGCCGACTTCCACGACCGCTGCAGACGCGTGCAAGGCGGCCAGCAGGCGCGGGCCGAACAGCGCGCCGGTGACGCCGACGACCGCCGCCATCGCGACACCCAGGACGACCGCCTGGACCGCAGCGCGGGCCGCGCCGCCCGGATCCTTTTCGCCGATGCGGCGGGCGACGATCGCCGACGCGCCGATCGCCAGCCCCATCACGAACGAGTAGACGATGATCAGGATCATCTCCGTGAAGGCCACCGTGGCGATCGCGTCCGCACCGAGCTTCGACACCCAGAAGATGTCCGTCAGCGCAAACACCGACTCCATCGCCATCTCCAGCACCATCGGGACGGCGAGCAGCAGGATGGCGCGGCGGAGCGGCAGCGCCGTGTAGTCGTGCCGCTCGCCGCGCAGCGATTCGCGCACGCGCGCCCAGAAGCCGTCGCCGGTCGGCGCGGCCAGGTCGGGTGTTGCGGTGGCGGTCTCGGGCGGGGTCATCGGGGGGTGCCTCCTTACCTCGACGACGAACGACCCGCCACGAAATCGACAGGCGGCAGCGAGAATGTTGCCGGCCGGCCCCTCACCTAACCCTCTCCCCGCTTTCGCGGGGCGAGGGGACCGGATCAGATCCTTCTCCCTCTCCCGCTTGCGGGAGGGGGTGGGGGAGAGGGCAGGCCGCCTGGGATCGCTTCCGCTATTCTCGGGCTTTCCGCCAGGCGGCGCGCCAGGCGCGGGTGGGGTCGTCGTCGGGATCGGGCGTCTCCGGGGCGGGGCGCAGCTCCTCGGGGACGTGGCGCAGGTTGACGCGGATGCGCGTCCATGTCGACGACCGGCCCCGCATGGCGTCGACCAGCACGTCGTCGACGGCCAGATGCCCGGCGACGTCCGGGTGGCGCTGCTTCCACCGTTCGAGGCCGCCCAGCGCCGCCTGCTTGTCGGGCGAATTGGCGACGGTCACCAGCGGCATCTTCACGCGGGGCGGGCGTTTCGCCGCGCCGGCGGCGGGCCGCGCTCGCGACGGGGCGACGCGCGGCGCCTCGCCCTCCATCTTGCGGTAGTGGGGCGGCCAGGGCGCGTCGGCGAGGCCGGCGGCGTCGTCGCGCGCCGCGAATTCCAGCAGCGCCTCGAGCGAGCCGGCGGCCGCGTCGATGCCCGCGTGCGGATCGCCGCGCGCCGCGAAGCGGGCCGGCATCGTCGCGACCGTGAAGTCGGCCGGGTTGCAGTCCGCCACCTCGGCCCAGTCGAGCGGCGCGGAGACGCGCGCGTCGGGCAGCGGCCGGATCGAGTAGGCCGAGCAGGTCGTGCGATCCTTCGCGTTCTGGTTGTAATCGAGGAACACGCCGTGGCGCTCCTCCTTCCACCATTTCGACGTCGCGATGGTTGGCGCGCGCCGTTCGATCTCGCGCGACAGCGCCAGCGCGGCCTGCCGCACCTCGGTGAAAGTCCAGCGCGGGTGGATCCGAACGTTGACGTGAATGCCGCGCGACCCGCTGGTCTTGGGCCAGCCGCGCAGGCCGAGCTCGCCGAGCAGCGCGTTCACCTCCAGCGCGACCCGCCGCACGTCGTCCCAGACGACGCCCGGTCCGGGATCGAGATCGACGCGCAGCTCGTCGGGATGATCCAGATCGCCGGCGCGCACCGGGTGCGGGTGCAACTCGATGCAGCCGAGGTTGACGATCCAGGCCAGCCCGGCAGCGTCGTCGACGACCACCTCCTCGGCGGTCCGCCCCGACGGGAACGAAAGCGTCACCGTGCGCAGCCAGGGCGGCCGCTTGTCGGGGGCGCGCTTCTGGTAGAAGGGCTGACCCTCGGCACCGTCGACGAAACGCTTGAGGACGACGGGCCGGTCGCGGATGCCGGCCACCGCGCCGTCCGCGACCGCCAGGTAGTAGCGGACGACGTCGAGCTTGGTCAGCTTCGCCTCGCGTGAGAAATACGGCTTGTCGGGGTGCGTGACGCGCACCTCGCGCCCGGCGACGGTCAGCGTCTCGGCGTGATCCTTCGAGGCCACGGCCCGAAGGCTAACATTCAATCCCGAGGGTCGGTCAGCGCCGGCTGCGATAGAGGGCGACCAGCGCCGCGCCGATCGCCTGCGACAGCTCGCCCAGCGTCGACGGCACGACCGTCAAGCGCTCGCGCTGCACCGGCCACAGGTGCGGCCGGGCGGTGTCGCGCACCAGATCGAGATAGCGGGCGCGGAACGAGTCGGTGGTGTTCTCCGGATCCATCAGGCCGCCGCCGATCACCACGAACTCGGGATCCAGCGCCAGCACCAGGTTCGCGATGTGCAGCCCCATCGCGCGCGCCTGAAAATCGAACAGCTCGACCGCCAGCGCGTCGCCTTTCTGCGCGAGGCCGCGCAGCGCCAGCGCCTTCTCCTTGGGCGTCTGGGTGGACTTCCCGAGCGGGTGATCGGGATGCGCCGGCAATCTCTCCGCGAGCAAGTAGGGCAGCCCCGCGAGCGTCGTGTAGAGCTCGGCGCAGCCCCATGTGCGGCCGCAGCCGCACGGGTACGGCTTCGCGCCCAGCAGGTGCAGCGCCGCCGGCATGTGCGCGGTCTCCATTCCGGCCAGCGTGTCGCCCTGCAGCGGCAGGCCGTTCGCGTCGATGTACGCCGTCCCCAGGCCCGAACCCGGCGCCAGCATCAGAACGCCGCCGGTTCCGTTCCCGCGCACGCGCTGCGCCTCGCCCACGCCGCCGAACGCGCCGTCGTTGCCGACGACCAGCGGCATCGCGCGACCGACCTTCTTCGCGAGCGCCCGGCTGTAGTCGCTGTAGAAGTCCCAGCCCTCGAAGCTGGCCGGCATGTTGGCGGAGTGGCCGAGCACGCCGTAGCGCAGGTACGGCCCCGGGATCGCGAGGCCGACGCTGCTCACCTGTTCCCAGCCGATCCCGTTCTGCGCCAGGTATTCGCCGACCGCGTCGACCCAGCCCGCGACGACCGCGTCGCGTCCCTGCGCCGCGTTGGTCGGGCGCTGGTGAAGCTTCGTCGAGATCGTCGTGCCGTCGGCCCAGACGCCGCCCACCTTCGACATGGTGGCGCCGCAGTCGGTGCCGATGAAGACCTGCTTGCTCTCGTCCAT
>DATFXS010000928.1:0-3828 GCA_035315605.1 Polyangia bacterium | reverse complement strand
CTTCACCCATTCCCACGAGATGGCGGGTTACGCAGCCATGCACGGCGTGCCGACGCCGACGCTGGCGGTGCTGGTGGCGGGCGTGCTGCTCTTGATCGGCGGCCTGTCGCTGCTGCTCGGCGTGTTCCCGCGCATCGGCGTGGCCGCGCTGGTGCTGTTCCTCGTACCGGTGACGCTGATCATGCACGCGTTCTGGGCCGACCGTGACCCGATGCTTCGCATGAACGACATCGTCAACTTCACGAAGAACCTCGGCCTGCTCGGTTCGATACTGATGTTCCTCGCGATACCGCGCCCCTGGCCGTACAGCCTGGAGCGGCGCCTGCGCCTGCCCGTCCGCACCCAGCCCGTCTAGCGGTTTTGGCCGCCAGCTCAGCCGGGAAGTCGATATGATCGCGGGATGGGCGAGAGATCCCGCGGGCGCTGGCGTGATGCACTAGTCATTTCATCGCTGCTAGCGGCGGCTGGTTGCAGCGCCGGACCGCAGTTCTACGATCTCGACCAGTTCGTCAACTTGGTCATCGACGACCTCTGTAGAGCCCAGGTCGCCTGCAACGACATGCCGGACATGGAGACCTGTCTGGCCACGACGAAGATCGAGCCAAACTACCTCGCCACGCTGAAGCAGGACATTGCCTCCGGGAAGGTGAGGTACGACGGCGCCAAGGCCACGGCGTGTGCCGACCTGCTCCACCGGCTCTACGGCGCCGAATGCAGTCAGGCTGCGCTGGCGGCAGTTCCGGATCGCAACAGCACCGTCTGCGATCAGGTGTTCACTGGGACGGTTGCGATCGGCGGCGCCTGCTTCTTCTCCGAGGATTGCGCCGGCGGCGGCTCCTGTGTGCCGTCCGACCTCACCTGCTCGCGTTCGCTCCAGTGCTGCCCGGGAACGTGCCAGGCGAATACGACGACCACCGTGCCAGTCGGTGGCAGCTGCGCGTCGGGCGAGATCTGCGCGGGCGACTCTTACTGCGACACGTCGGTGTCCGGGGTGGCGGGGACCTGCAAGCTCCCGACGGCCGGTGACGGGGCGGCCTGCTCGGCCGCGATTCCGTGCGTGGCGCCGCTGTACTGCGATCTCGATTCGGGGACCGGGATGGGAACATGCCGCCGCCCGGCGGCCACGGGTGGCGCCTGCAGCACCAGCGTCGCCTTTTCGTCGTGTGACGACGGCCGGGATTACTGCGATCAGTTGACCGTCACGTGCACGCGCCGGGTCGCGCCCGGGGGCGACTGCGCCAGCGGGCAGACGTGCGTCGGCTACACGGAGTGCATGGGATCGACCTGTGTCGCCCAGCCCAAGCCGGGCGAGGCCTGTTCCACGAACGGGCCGTCTTGCCTCGGCACCGTTCTGTGCGACGCGGCGTCCAGCACCTGCAAGGTCGTGCCGGTCGGCGGCGCCTGCATGTGACGGCGGCGGCCGTCACGAGCTCGCGGACGTGTACATCGCCAGCGCGCGGCGCCAGACGCGCCGGGCGATGATGGCGAACACGATCCCGCCGCCGAGCGCGAGCATCGCGGTCCGCAGATCCAGCCGCCCGAGCAGCGCCAGCGCCGGGTAGGTGGTCATCAGCGCCACCGGGAACACGACGGTGAACATCAGGATCAGCGTCCCGCGCCAGACGCCGCGCAGGACGTCGATCGGCCAGCGCCCGACGTCGAACAGCGAGCCGAACAGGTACGACAGGTTGTCGACCTTGACCACCCAGAACGCCGCGCTGACGACCAGGATCCAGATCGAATAGAGGATCAGGATAGCCAGCCCGAGGAACAGGAGGCTGGCCAGGACCTGCGCGAAGGACGGCCAGCGACCGAGCTTGGCGAACGCGTAACCGAAAATGGCCAGCGCCCCCACCGCGTCGACCACGCGCCACGGTTCGAACTTCGCCGTCGACACCAGGAACTGTGCATCGGCCGGCTTGAGGAGGACGAAGTCCAGCGTCCCCTTGCGCACGTGCTCGACCACCGCCGTCAGACTGGGGCTGACCGCACCCTCCAGCACCGCGCGCAACAGCGTGAACCACCCCGTCACGATCAGCGCCTCGCCGAACGACCACCCGGCGAACTTCTGGCGCACGCCGAACACGACCAGCAGTGGGATCAGCGTCAGCGCCGACCAGAGGAACGCGATGAGGCCTCGGGTCACGAAGTCGACGCGGTACTGCATCGCCGCCAGCGACGACATGCGCAGCTGGATCCCGAACAGCCCGGCGTAGCGCGCTACCAACCCGACCGGTGAGCGCATCACGTCAGCCACCGAAGGCGGCGTAGCGGCGGACGCCGGCGCGCCAGACGCGAAGCGCGGCGACGCCGATCAGCGCCAGCCACAGCCATTGCGCGGCGAGCTGTCGCAGGGCATCGGCGGGCGACAGCAGGCCGACCAGCGTCTCGACCGGATACGCCAGCAGGAAGCGGAACGGCAGCACGCTGGCCGGCTTGGCCACCCAGCCGGGCAGGACCTCGAGCGGGATGAGGTAGCCGGAGAAGATGCCGTAGACGCCCATCCAGAGCTCGAACACCCCCATCGCGCTGTCGACGTAGAACGCCAGCGCCCCCAGCAGCACCATCGAGAAGAACATCAGCAGCCACGCGCCGGCCAGCGACGCCGCGAAGATCAGCCCCAGCCTCGGATCGTGACGGAGCAGGCGCGCCCACGACGTCGCGATCAAGCCCACGACGATCGGCGATGCCGCCGCGATGCGCATCGGGACGGCCGACAGGTGATCGGCGGCGTACGAGTAAATGGGGTGGATCGGGCGCAGCAGCTTGGCGGACAGCGTTCCGTCGCGGATCTCCATCGACATCTGCCAGGCCATCCAGTTGCCGGTCGCCAGCCGGACCACCAGTACGCCCACGAAGTAGGCGGTGAACTGGGCCTGATCGAAGCGCCCGACCGGTCCCTCGGCGGCGACCGCGTGCCAGAGCGCCAGCATCACCAGCGGCATGTTCGTGGTCAGGATCCAGACCAGGAACTCGGCGCGATAGGCGACGACCTCGGCGACGCCGACGCGCATCAGCGTCGGGAACGCCTTCACGGCGCGGGCCAGATCGGTCGCCATCGTGCGGCGGGGCGGGGCGGCGTCCGTGGCGGTCACGCGTTGGCCCGCTTGTCGGCGCTGGCCACGTGCTCCTGCGCGCCGGGCTCGCGCCCGCGCGTTTGGAACAGCTCGCGCATCACCTCTTCGAGCGGCGGCTCTTCGATCGTCAGGTCGACGATCGGCAGCGTCGCCAGCGCGTCGCGCACCACGGCGCTGGCCTGCGCGGCCGGCACCGCCAGCACCGCCTGCGCCGCGTCCGCCGAGACGACAGTTCCCAGCCTGGCCAGGTCGGCGCGGTCGACCGGCTTCGACAGCCGGATGGTGACGTGCTTGTCGGGACGCACGCGGCGCACCAGCTCGCGCAGGTCGCCGTCGTAGATCAGGTGGCCGCGATCGATCACGACGACGCGCGGGCAGAGCGCCACCACGTCATCCATGTAGTGGCTCGTGAGCAGGACGGCCGCCCCGAACCGTTCGTTGTAGTCGCGGATGAAGTCGCGCATCTTCGCCTGCATCGATACGTCGAGGCCGATCGTCGGCTCGTCGAGGAACAGCACCCGCGGTCGATGCAGCAGCGCCGCGACCAGCTCGCACTTCATCCGTTCGCCGAGCGACAGCTGTCGGGTCGGCTTGTTGATCAGGTCACCGATCTCCAGCAGCTCCGTCAGGGTCCGCACCGTTTCGTCGGCCTGTGCCCGCGGGATGTCGTAGATCGCGCGGTTCATCGCGTAGGTGTCGGCGGGCGGCAGATCCCACAGCAGCTGCTGCTTCTGCCCCATCACCAGCGTGA
>DATFXS010000927.1:0-6452 GCA_035315605.1 Polyangia bacterium | reverse complement strand
AGGGTGCCCACCGGCTTGCCGGCGACGTTGATGCGGAGTCGGCCGTACAGCCCCGCCAGCCCGGGGGCTGTCCTTCCCGGCCACTGCTGCCTGCCGGCCTGCTCGCTACCTTCGTTGGCCATGGTCGTGTGCCTCCAGAACGACTATCGACATCCGGCGATTGCGCGTCAGTGCGCCGTTGCCGCATTGAGGAACGCGCCTCAAAAGGTCTGCTTGAGGCGCGCCAGGATCGGGTCGTGGACATGCACGATGCCGATGCGCGGGTACGAGATGTCGAACACCAGCAGGATGACGACGGCCAGGAGCAGAGGCATGATGACGAGGGCGAGCCAGCTCGTCCGGTGCTGCAGGCCGTTGTTGAATCCGACCGCTCCCAGCGCGACGGCTGCGACCAGCGCCAGCACCACGAACACCGTCGACGGCAGCGGGTTGGCCAGGGCGGCCAGGCGCTCGTCCGACGATTCAATCATCTGGCTGGTCGATTGCACCAGCTGGCTCAGCATGACCGAATGCGAGTCGGCGCGCGCCGCCGCCGTCACGCGCGCCCAGATCTGTTCCTGGAGCGCCTCGGATCGGCGCTGAGCGGCCTCGGTTCGCGCCCTGTTCATCCCGGTGGTCGCGAAGGTGAGCCGAGCGTCCACGTACTGGCGGAGGAGGGCGCGCAGCTCCTCGCCCCGCTCGTCGTCAAGCAGCCACGTCCGCTCGTACGTCGTCTTGGTGTGACTCGCCTCGGCCAAGATGATCTGCTTGCGTGCGTCGTAGCGCTGCTGGGCCATCGCAAAAGTGAACCCGATCAGCAGACCGGCGAGCGCGAGCAGCGCGTTCGGCAGTTCGTGCGAGATCTCGCGCGCTGAAGGCCGGGCGCGCTCGTGCCGCCCGAGCCAGTAGCCGACCAGCGCCGCCCCGGGCAGGACCGTAAACAGGCTGACGGCCACGAATGCGTAGAGCATCACGGCTCAGCGTGGCGCGGGCGGCGCGCATCGAGAATCAGCCCGCGACTGAAAACGGCCCGCAGCCGTCTGCGGATTGTTAGCTTCAAAGCATGGTGCGGCTGGAGCTTTCCGACGAGGAAGCGCGCGAGCTCGGCAGTGTGCTCGAGGCGGAGCGCCACCGATTGCTGCTCGAGGTGAGCGCCGCCGACGTCCGCAACTACAAGCACGACCTTCGCGATCGGCTGGAGCGGCTGGAGCGGATCGCTGCCCGGCTGACCTACGAGAGCGGCCTCGACACGGCGGACGAGGGCTGGATCCCGACCGGTTGAGCGCGGCGCGGTTTCTGCCGACAATGAAGGCGTGCGCGCCTTCGCAGCACGTCGTCTCCTGCTCGTTGCCGTCATCAGCGTCGGCGTCGGTTGCAGCAGCGGTGGCGGGGCCGGGGCCAAGGGGGGCGCGGGCGGAACCGTGGGCGGTACGGCGGGCGCCAGCGGCGGGAGCGGCGGCAGCGGCACGGCCGGCAGCGGCGGCACAGGCGGCAGCGGCGGCACGGCCGGCAGCGGCGGCACGGCCGGCAGCGGCGGCAGCGTCGCCAGCAAGCGCCCGTGGCCGGATTCGACCGCGCAGACGCGCGTCCTCGCCGATCAGCTTCCGAACGGCCTGACCGCGGGCCAGCGCCAGTTCGTCGTCACGCACATGGTCGGCACGCAGAAGCTGACGCTCGCCGAGTCGCAGCCGCTGCGCGCGCTGGCGCCGAACTTCCTCGTGCTGCACTACCACCTTGCGATCTGGCAGTCGGCGCCGGCGGTCACCTTCATCATCGACGGCACGAGCTGGGGCAACGACTACCCGACCGTCACGACGCACGAGGACTGGTTCTGGCACAACGCCGCCGGCATGCGCGTCGCCGCGACCGACGACGGCAAGCTGCTGATGAACCTCGGCAGCCAGGCGTTCATCGACTACTGGAAGCAGTCGTTCGTCGCGCAGGCGATGGCCAGCGACGCCGACGGCGTGTTCGCCGACTCCGCGTCGCCCGACCTCTTGCAATGGGAAGCGCAATCGCCCGCCGAGCCGCGTCTGGCCGGCACGGGCGCGCGCGACACCGCGATCCCCGAGCTGGGCGGTCGCACGTACATCGCCGCCTGGCAGGACTTCATGATGCAGATGAACACCGCGCTCGCGGACGCCGGGCTGGCGCTGCTGCCCAACACCGGCTCGTTCACGACCAGCTGGGACACGACCAACTACGCGTTGACCGCGGGTGTCTTCATCGAGGGCTTCGCGGACACGAGCTGGGTCGTCGCCGACTGGAAGCGCTCGACCAACCAGGTGCTGGCCCTCGCCGCCGCGCACAAGATCATCATCGCGCAGAATTACCTGTCGTCGGCCAGCGACGTCGCGACCCGCCTCTATTACCTCGCGAACTACCTGCTCGTGCGCGGCGATCGAACGTACATCGACTACTTCGCAGGCGGTCCGCTCGAGTGGTACCCGGAATGGTCGGTCGACGTCGGCGCGCCCGTGACGACCGCCGCCACCGTCGACGGGCTGGCCCAGACCGGCGCAGCCGCCGGCGCTTACCAGCGCGAGTTCGCGGCCGGCTGGGCGGTCGTCAACCCGGGCGATTCGCCGGTGACACTCTCGTTCCCGACGGGCGCACGCCAGGTGGTCCCGTCGGGCGGCGGTGCGATCGATGCTGCGGGCGACACGCCCGGGACGGTCGGGACCAGCGCGGCGACGACGCTGACGCTCGCCGCCCACAGCGGCGCCGTCGTGCTGAAGTAGCCCTTCCAACGGCGCGGGTTCGTGGTCATGCTCCGCACCGGAGGTGCCCATGCGCGCGGACATTCTGGGCGGCAGCCCGTTCCCCGATTACGAGCTGCTCGAACACACCGGCCGGCGCCGCAAGCTGTCCGAGATCCAGGGGCGCGATCCGATGATCGTCGTGCTGTCGCGCGGCGCCTTCTGCCCGAAGGATCGCCGCCAGCACGAAGGCCTCCTGCAACTGTTCCGCGAGATGGAGGTCGGGTACTGCAAGCTGGTCACCATCGCCACCGACAAGCTGATGGAGCTGAACGAGTTCCGCACCGGCGCCGGCGCCCACTGGCCGTTCCTGTCCGATCCCGACCGCATCATCCAGAAGGATCTCGACATCGCCGAGTACACCGATCCCGAGCACGACCCGATGATCCCGCACACGATCGTCCTCGAACCGGGCCTGATCGTGTTCAAGGTCTACATGGGCTACTGGTTCTTCGGCCGTCCGACGGTCGAGGAGCTGCGCCTGGATCTGCGCGCCGTGCTGCGCAAGTGCCGCCCGGATTGGGATCTCAGCGATCCCGGGCTGAAGATCGACTGGCAGCGCGGCGACCGGTCCCGATTCCATCAATTCGGCTACGCGCAGAGGCACGCACCGGGAGATCAGGGCAAATGACGGCCGGTCCGTCGGGTAAGATCGATCTCCACCCGATGGATGCCACCGGTGTGCCCACGCACGTCTTCCACGCTGTGGCGTTCGTCGAGAACCTGTCGCTCAAGGATCTGGCGGCGGCCTACCCGGGCGCGCACCGCAGCCCCCACCAGCTCGCCTTTCGCGCCGAGGGCGGCGGCGACGTCTACATCTACCCGTTCGGCGCGATCGTGTTTCGCGACGTGGCGACGCCCGAGCGCGAGACGGAGCTGGCCCGGCTCGGGCGCGCGCGGCCGGGCCTGACCAGCGCGACCGTGATCGAAGATTTCTCGGTGCGCGAGGACCCCGGCGGCAAGCCGATCGTGTCGGCGGGCGCGCTGACCCTGGATCGCCTGACCGAGGAGCGCGCCAGCGTCATCGCGCTGACCGTCGCCCAGAGCGCGGCGATGGAATACTACGAGCGGATCGTCGAGGAGATGTTCGCGCGCACCGGGCGCATCGTCGATCGGCTGGAGGTGCGCGGCTCGGTCCCGTTTCGCACGCGGCCGCTGCACCGGTTCATCGGCACCGCGATCAGCACGCGCAACGAGGTGCTGTCGGTGCTGCACCTGCTCGACAAGCCCGACGAGGCCTGGGACGACCCGGGGATGGACCGGATCTACGACGAGCTGCGCGCCGAATTCGACCTGGTCGACCGCTACCAGGCGATGGAGCAGAAGCTGCGCAGCGTCCAGGAGGCGCTGGAGCTGGTCCTCGACGTGGCGCGCGATCGGCGGCTGGTGTTGCTGGAGGGGGCCATCGTGCTGCTGATCGTGTTCGAGCTGGTGCTTTCAATCCTCCGATTACATTAGGCTTTTCGGTCGCCTCCGGGCGTAACGCCGCACTGCGAAATTCGTGATTTTCATGACCAATTCGCCGGGGGATGCGCGCACTATTGAGGTGATGGCGCCAGCCGCATTTCGTGTCCTCCAGGGACAGGCGCGCGACGCTGATTCCGACGCGGCGCTGGTCGAGGCGTTGCGGCGGCACGAGCCGCAGGCCGAGATGGCGGCGTGGAATCGTTTCGCGCTGGGCGTCGATCAGACGCTGCGCCGCCTGCTGGGACCGGGGCCCGACCGCGAGGACCTGCTGCAAGAGGTGTTCATCCGCTTCTTCCGCCGCATCGGTACGCTGCGCGAGCCGAGCGCGGTCCGCGCCTTCCTGACGGGCATCTGCATCCACGTCGTGCGCGGCGAGATCGCGCGCCGCCAGCGGCGTCGCTGGCTGTCGCTGACGTCGACCGGCGATCTGCCCGAGCCCACCCCCACCGCCCCCGATCTGGAGGGGCGCGAGGCGGTGACCCGTTATTATGGGTTGCTCGACAAGCTCGGCGGGAAAGATCGGTCCTATTTCGTCGCGCGCACCCTCGAAGGGATGACGCTGGACGAGGTGGCGGCCGCCCACGAGGTGTCCGTCTCGACGGCGCAGCGCCGCATCAACCGGGCCACCAAGCGGATCGCGACGCTGGTGCGGCGCGACCCGATGCTCGCGCGGTACGTCGCCGAGCGGGGGGCGGAGACGACATGAGTCGCGAGGGCGACGTGCCGAACCGGCTGGACCCGCTGACTGACGACGCGCTCGTCGGGGCGCTGTCCGGGGCGGCGCGCGAGATCGCCGCGACCGACGCGGGCCCGGGCCCGACGCCGGCGGTCTGGCATCGCATGCAGAGCCGGCTGCACGCGCGAAGCGCGCGCGGGTCGCGTCCGCCGTTGCGGGGCCTCTTGGTGATGGGCGCGGGCGTGGCGGCCGCGTTCGCGGTGGTGATGGTCGCGCGGGGCGTGCAGCGCGCGCGTCCGATCACATACGTCGTCGAGGCGGGCGCCGAGCAGGACGGCTACATCCGCGGCACCGGCGCGTCGTGCGTGCAGTTCTCGGACGGCACGCACGTCGATCTCGAGCAGGGCGCGCGCGTGTCGGTGCTGTCGCGCGGGCCGCGCGGCGCCCGGCTGCGCGTCGAGGAGGGCCGGGCGCGCTTCGACGTCGCCCACCTGCCGCGCGCCGCCTGGAGCGTGGAGGCCGGTCCTTACGTCGTCTACGTCACCGGCACCGTCTTCGACGTGCGCTGGTCGGGCAGCGACGAGGTGATCGAGGTGCGCATGCGCACCGGATCGGTGCAGGTCGGCGGGCCGTTGCTGCCCGAGCGTGTGACCCTGCGGGCTGGCCAGCACCTGACGGCCAAGCTGGCGAGCGGCGAGCTGCACATCGAGGGCACCGGCGTCGCCGACGCCCGCGCCAGCGCGGACGAGGGTACGCCCGCGCGGGCGCAGGCCCCGCTGCCGTCGCAGCCGTCTGATCTCCAGCCGGGCCCGACCCAGCAGGCGCCGCGGGCCGAGCCGGCCGTGGCGGCGCCGCCGGTGCTGCCGCCATCGCCACCGCTGCCGGCGACGGCGCCGCCGTCCGTGGAGACCGCGCGCAACGAGCCTGCGCCAGCGCCCGAGGCGGCCCCGGCGGCCGCGCCTGCGCCGGAGGCAACGGCGGCGGGCGGTTCGTCGTCGAACTCTGGCGCGCGCCGATCGGCGCTCGCGTATCGGGCCTGGCCGCGCCCCAAGCCGGTCGGGTGGGCGCCGCGCGCCTGGTCGTCCGCGGTCACCAGCGGCAACGCCGCCCGCGTGCTCGCCGAGGCGGACGCGCACGGTCTCGACCGGTCGCTGCTCGAGGTCGACAGCACCGCGCTGGTGGCGCTGGCCGATGCCTCGCGCTACTCGAGCCGGCCCGAGCTCGCGGTGCGCGCGCTGGTCGCCCAGCGCCAACGCTTTCCCGAGACGGCGGCCGCGCACACGGCCGCGTTCCTGCTGGGGCGGCTCGCCGACGATCGCGGCGAGGTCGCGCAGGGTCTGGCCTGGTACCGCCGCTATCTGTCGGAGATGCCGAACGGGCCGTACGCCGCCGAGGCGCTGGGCCGCAAGATGCTGGCGGTGGAGAGGATCTCGGGCCGCGACGCCGCGCGCAGCGTCGCCGCCGAATACGTCGAGCGGTTCCCCAACGGAACCTACATGCTTCAGGCGCACGCGATTCTCTCGAATCCGACCCCGTGACGGGAGCGCTGCGCGTGCGCGCCGGCGGAAGCG
>DATFXS010000926.1:0-7338 GCA_035315605.1 Polyangia bacterium | reverse complement strand
CGCTTCCGCGACGAAGCGATGGTCGCGCTGCGGCTGTCGCACGGCAACCTGGTGACGGTGTTCGACGCGGGCCTCGACGGCGACCGGATCTTCCTGGCCATGGATTTCGTCGACGGGCGCGACCTGCACGCGGTCTGGAACCGCTGCGCGGAGAAGCTGACGCCGTTCCCGGTCGACATCGCCGTCTACGTCGTCAAGGAGCTGTGCCGCGGGCTCGCCTACGCGCACGCCTTCGAGGAGCTGAAGCTGGTTCATCGCGACGTATCGCCGGGCAACGTGCTGCTGTCTTTCTCGGGCGAGGTGAAGCTGACCGACTTCGGGCTGGCGACGTCGACGCTGAAGATGGAGAAGACGTCGCCCGGCATCATCTACGGAAAGCTCAGCTACCTGGCGCCGGAGCAGGCGCGGCGCGAAGCGCTGGACGGGCGCACCGATCTCTACGCCGCGGGCATCCTGCTGTGGGAGCTGCTGACGGGCCGGCAGTTGTTCCCGGTGGCGCGCAACGCCGCCGGCGGCTCCGCCGAGGGCGCGAACTCGGACGCGCTCCAGCGCGCGCGCGATCCGCACGTGCCGCCGCCGTCGACGCTGACCACGCGCGTGCCGCCCGAGCTGGATCGCATCGTGAAGCGGGCCCTGGCCCCCGAACGCCAGGATCGCTACCCGGACGGCGAGGCGATGCGGGCGGACCTGGCGGCGTTCCTCGCCGCGACGTCGCCCAAGACCGACGCGGCGTCGCTGGTCGAGTTCCTGCGGCCGCTGTACGCCGACGAGCTGGCGGTCGAGCGCCGCGATCGCCTGGCGCTGATCGCGGGGGCGAAGGGCCTGCTGTCGGGGGTGGTCGCCGGCCCGCACGAGGCCGCGATGGTGTCCGGACCGCCGCCGGGACCGGGGCGCACCGACTTCGTCTCCGGCTCGGGAGGCCGCCGGCCGGGCGAGGACCCGCGCATCGGCACCACGCTGGGCGGGCGCTACTACGTGCGGCGCCTGTGCGGCGAGGGGGCGATGGGCCGCGTCTACGAAGCGCAGCACATCGACATCGGCAAGCGCGTCGCGATCAAGGTGCTGCACGCCAGCTTCCACACCAGCGCGGACCTGGTCGAACGCTTCCGTCGCGAGGCGCGCGCCGCATCGAAGATCGGTCACGCCAACATCGTCGACGTCACCGATTCGGGCACGACGCCCGACGGCGCCTTCTACTTCGTGATGGAGTTCCTGGACGGCACCGATCTGGAAGAGACGATCGATCGCGACGGCGCGCTGCCCGTCGAGCGCGCGCTGCTGATCGCCGCCCAGATCACGCGCGCGCTGGAGGCGGCGCACGCAGCCGACGTCATCCATCGCGATCTCAAGCCCGCCAACATCATGCTCGTCAACCGGAAGGGCGAGGACGACTTCGTCAAGGTGCTGGACTTCGGCATCTCGAAGGATCTGGACCTGGCCAGCGGCGACCAGCACGTGGCGCTGACCCGCCCCGACGTCGCGATCGGCACGCCCGTCTACATGGCGCCCGAGCAGGCGGCCGGGAAGCCGGCCAACGCGCTGACCGACGTCTATGCCGTGGGCGGCCTGCTCTACGAGATGCTGACCGGACACCCGCCGTGCGCCGGAACGGACGCGATCGACGTGCTGCACCGGAAGGCGAACGAGGAGCCGGCGCCGATTGGCAGCCTGCGCCCCGAGCTGCCGGCCGAGGTGCAGCGGCTGGTCACGCGCGCGCTGTCACGCGCGCCGCGCGACCGCCAACCGTCGATGAGCGCGCTGAAGGACGAGGTGCTCGGCTGCCTCGGCGTGGTGGATCGCGCGGGACCCGGACCGACGCCGGTTCCGAGCCCCGCGTTCGGCGCCACCCAGATGGCGCCCGCGTCGACGGCGCGCGTGCGGGCGCGGCATGTCACGCGGGCCGCGGTGGGCGTGGCGCTCCTGGTTGCGGGCCTGGCGATCGGCGGCTACGTGTTCATGGCGCGCAAGCCCGCCGCCGAGCCAGCCTCGGTGGCTGCCGACACCCGAGCGGCCGCGGCGCCGCAACCGGCGAGCGCGCCGTCCCGGCCCGCGCCCGCGACGGTGGTGACCGACCGCGAATCAGCGCCGTGGCCGGAGCGTGAAGCGCTCCCGGCGGCGGTCAAGCGCCCCGAGGCGCGGCCCAACGCGTCTTCGTGGCTGCCCGTGCCCCGGCGCGACCTGACCGTTCAGCGCCCCGCGACAGGCGTCGCCAAGCACACCTCGGTCGCTGCCGTCCCCGAGGCGGAGCCGGCGCGCAAGACGACGAGCGCGACCGCCGCGCCGCCCTCACCTGCGCCAGCCGCCGCCGCGCCAGCCGCCGACGGCATCCTAGCGCGGGGCCAGGCCGCGTTCGACCGCGCCGACTACCCGGAGGCGGTGCGCCGCGGCCGCGAGGCGATCGCCGCGGGCGGCGCGCTCGGCGGGCATCTGCTGGTGGGCGACGCTTACTACCGTCTCGAACGTTTCCCGGACGCCCTGCGCGAGTACCAGGCGGCGCTGGCGCTGGATCCCGGCAACGCGTCCATCAAACGCCGCCGCGATCTCGCCGAAAAAGGCGTCGCACAGTAAGGACTCGCGCCCCCTCACCCTCACCCTCTCCCCAAAGGGGAGAGGGAATGAGAGGTCCGGTCCCCTCGCCCCGCGAAGCGGGGAGAGGGTTAGGGAGAGGGGCCGACCTCTTATCCCCTCGCCCCGCGAAGCGGGGAGAGGGTTAGGGAGAGGGGCCGACCTCTTATCCCCTCGCCCCGCGAAGCGGGGAGAGGGTTAGGGAGAGGGGCCGGCTTCGGCGGCCTAGCTGATGTAGCCCTTCCTCGTCAGGTATTCGGCGACGAGGATGGCGCCGCGCGCCGCGCCCATGCGGGTGTTGTGCGAGACGAGCATGTACTTCACGCCGTTCGCCAGCACCGGATCGCTGCGCAGCCGGCCGACGACCGTCGACATGCCGCCCTCGGCGTCGCGGTCCAGGCGGACCTGCGGCCGGAACGGATCGTCGCTGACGGAGATGAGGTGCTTCGGCGCCGACGGCAGCTTCAGCTCGACCATCTCCTTGCCGAACGCGCGCCACGCCGCCTTCACGTCGTCCAGGCTCGCCTTCTTCTTCAGCTCGACGAACACCGACTCCGTGTGCCCCTCCATCACGTTCACGCGCGTGCAGGTGCACGACACCGCCACCGGGGCGTTGGCGATCCCGTCGCCCGACAGCTTGCCGAGGATCTTGAGGGTCTCCTTCTCGACCTTTTCTTCTTCCTTCGGGATGTACGGGACGATGTTGTCGAGGATGTCCATCGCGGACACGCCCGGCGAACGCCCGGCCCCGGACAGGGCCTGCATCGACGTCATGATCACGCGCGACACGCCGAACGCATCGTCCAGCGGCTTGAGCGTGATGGCCAGGCCGACGGTGGTGCAGTTCGGGCCGGGCGACACGAACCCCTTCCAGCCGCGCTTCTTGCGCTGCACGTCGATGAGCGCGGCGTGGTCCCAGTTCACGCCGGGCAGGAACACCGGGACGTCCGGCTCGTAGCGGAACGCGCTGGCGGTCGAGATGACCGGCACGTTGGCGGCGCAGCGCGGCTCGAGCTCGCGCGCGACGTCCGCCTCGACCGCCGAGAACACCAGCCGGACGCCGTCGGTCGTCATCGTCGCCGAATCTTCGACCACCAGACCCGCGTGCTCGTCCGACAGCGGCTCGCTGCAGAACCACTTCGACGCGCCCTTGTCGTCCTTGATCGCGTCCGCAAACTTCTTGCCCGCCGAGCGGGCGGACGCGACGAGCTTGCGCGCCTCGAACAGCGGGTGGCCGGCGAGCGACGCGAGGAACTGCTGACCGGCGAGGCCTGTGGCCCCGACGACGGCGACGGGAATGCGGGACGACGACATGACTTCTTTTTGAACCTCCGGGCGCGGGACTTTACCAGCCCGCCGCCCGAACGGCTATGCCACCGCGAGGATGTAGAGCATCGGCCCGTCGGGGTGCTCCGGATTGACGCGGACCTCCCGTGAGCGCGCGTCAACGATCAGATCCAGCACCTCGAGCTGGACCTGGCCGATCAGTCGCGTGGTTCCGGCCGGCATGACTGCGGCGCTGCACTCCATCTCGCGCCCGAGGATGCTGATCCGAATGCTCCCGGCGTGCGGAACCTCCTGCGGCTTGCCGTCGGCCAGTCGGACGCCGAGTGGCTTGAGCCAACTCAACCCGAGCCGTTGGCAGACATCCATCGGCAGCACCAACTGCGTCGCCCCCGTATCTACTAAAGCGTCCACGGTCTCCATCCGGACGTCTTCCGGCTTCATCGCACCCCGCGCGACCATGCCGAGGTCAATGTTGTTCCAGAGAGTCAGCTTCGTCATGACGGCTCCCATCCTGCCGGGTCATCGCTCCGGCGGCACCGCAGTTGCGCGGAAAGTTTACCACCCGCGCTGGCGGGCGGCCTCGTAGAGGGCGATGGCGGCGGCGACGGACGCGTTCAGCGACGAGACCTCGCCGCGCTGGGGGATGTGAAACAGGCCGTCGCACCGACGCGCGACCGCCTCGCGCATCCCCTTCCCCTCCGCGCCGACGACCAGGGCGATCGGCTGGTTGAAGTCGACCTGGTCGAGCCGCTCGCCGTCGCCCGCGCCCGCGCCCAGCACGCGCACGCCCGCCTCGCGCAGGCCGTCGATCGCCTTCAGCAGGTTTGAGACCTCCGCGATTGCCACGCGCTCGGTGGCGCCCGCCGACGCCTTGACCGCGCCGGGCGTCACCGACGCCGAACCGCGGGCCGGAATCACGACTCCGTGCGCGCCCAGCACCTCGACGCTGCGGGCGATCGCGCCAAGGTTGTGGGGATCGGTGATGCCGTCCAGCAGGACAATCAGCGGCGGTTGTCCGGCCTGCTTCGCCGCCTTCAGCAGATCATTGACTGTGGCATAGCGATAACGCCCGGCGACGGCGACGATCCCCTGGTGGACGGCGCTGGCCCCCGCCAGCTCCGCCACCATCCGCCGCGGGCGGAACTCGACCGACACGCGCCGCTCCTTGGCCGCCTGCACGACCGCGTCGATCTCGGCGCCGCGCGTTCCGTCCGCGACATACACGACGTTGATGTCGTCGGGGCGCGCGCGGACCAGCTCGCCGACCGGCCGGACGCCGAAGACGATGCGGCCGGACGCGCCCACCCGGCCGCCTTACTCGGCCTCGTAGCCGATGGTCGCCGAAAGATTCCGATACGCCTTGATCTCGATGACGTTGTGGCTCGGATCGCTCAGATAAATCTTGCCCTGCTCCTCCGGCGTCCCGGCGTGCGTCACGGCGGGGGGCGAGAGAAACGGCGCGTTTCGGGCGCGAAGGCGCGCGCCGACCGCCTCCCACTCCGCCCACGGCAGCACGACGCCGAAGTGGCGCTTGCCCTGCGCCTCGGGCGCCCGCACTTCGTCCGGCCGCCGCTGGAGCGTGATCTGGTGTCCCCAGAGCAGCACATCCAGCCAATCGTCGTTCGTCCGACCGATGCGCGCCCCGAGGACGTCGCTGTAGAAGCGCTTCGCCGCGGCCAGATCCGCGACGGGGATCGAAAGATGGAAGATGTGGCGGGTATCGGTCAAACCGCCGACTCGACCTCGCGCACGGCTTCCTCGTACGCCGCCGCCGGATCGGGCGCGTCGCGGATCGGCCGCCCGACCACCAGGTAGTCGGCGCCCGCCGCGATCGCCTGCGCCGCCGTGGCGACGCGCTTCTGATCACCCTTGGCGGCGCCCGCGCCGGACGCGGGCCGGATCCCGGGAACGACCAGCAGCAGCCCCGGCGCGGCGTGGCGCGCCGCCTCGATCTCCAGCGGCGAGCAGACCAGCCCCGCGATGCCCGCCCGCGCCGCGATCCGCGCGCGCGCCTTCACCATCTCCGGAATCGTCTGCTCGATCCCCTCCGCGCGCAGGTCGTCCTCGGCCAGGCTGGTCAGCACGGTCACGCCCAGGATCTTCACCTTGCCGGCGGCGGCCTGCGCCGCGCGCGACATCATCTCGAATCCGCCCGACGTGTGGACCGTCAAGAGCTCGGCCTGGTTCCGTGCCGCCGATGCGACCGCGCGCGCCACCGTCTCGGGAATGTCGTGCAGCTTGAGGTCGAGGAACACCCGCCCGCCGCGCGCCCGCACCAGCTCGATGGCGCGCTCGCCCTCGCCCACGAACAGCTCGAGCCCCACCTTGTAGAACGCGGGGCGGCCGTCCAGCCGATCCAGCAGCTTCGTCAGCCCACCCAGGTCCGGGACGTCCAGCGCGACGATCACGCGTTCGCGCGCCGGGATGTCGTGCGCGAGCTTCACGAGCCGCGCTCCGCCCGGACCGCCATCGCCACCGTCTTCACCACGTCGTCGATCTTCATCTTGACCACCTCCGTCGCGTTGCGCCGCTTCACCTCGACGACCCCTTCCGCCAGGCCCTTCTTCCCGACCGCGATCCGGAACGGCAAGCCGATCAGATCCGCGTCCTTGAACTTCACGCCTGCGCGCTCGTTGCGATCGTCGTACAGCACTTCGATCCCGGCCGCGGTCAGCTCGTCGTAGATGCGCGTCGCCGTCGCCACGACGTTCTGGTCGTCCTGCTGCAGGTCCAGCACCGCGACCTCGTAGGGCGCCAGCGGCACGGGCCAGATGATGCCGTCCTTGTCGTGGCTCTGCTCGATCGCGGCGGCGACGATGCGCGTGACGCCGATGCCGTAGCAACCCATCTCGCAGGGCGTCTCCTTGCCCTCTGCGTCCAGGAACGTCACGCCCATCGGCTTCGAGTACTTCGTGCCGAGGAAGAACACCTGTCCGACCTCGATGCCGCGATACGCGCGAAGGTGGCCTTTGTCGCAGCGGGCTCAGGCGTCGCCCGCCGCCGCCGATCGATAGTCGCCGCACGCGGTCGGCGTGAAGTCGCGTTCCAGGTTGACCCCGACGAGGTGCGCATCCGCCTCGTTGGCGCCGACGACGAAATCCGCCAGCGCGCAGACCTCGACGTCGCAGTAGATCGGCACCTTCAGACCGACCGGGCCGGCGAAGCCGACCGGGGCGCCGGTCACTTCCTTCACCGCTGCATCGGTCGCCAGCACGAGCTGATTCGCGCCCAGCGCCTTCTTCAGCTTGATCTCGTTGACGTCGCGGTCGCCGCGCACCAGGACCGCCAGCGGCTGGCCGTCGGCCAGGTAGATCAGCGTCTTGACCAGCTTGTCGGCCGGAACCTTCAGGAACGCCGACACGTCGGCGATGCTGTGCTTGCCGGGCGTCTCGACGCGCGTCTTCTCGGCGGTCGGCTTGGGCTCCGCCTTGGGCGCCCGCGACACCGCCTGCTCGACGTTGGCGGCGTAGTCGCAGTTGTCGCAGG
>DATFXS010000925.1:0-5396 GCA_035315605.1 Polyangia bacterium | reverse complement strand
GGGTCGACGTCGTCGTCCGCTGTGCGACCGCCGCGACGGCGATCGCCTCGGCGCTGATCCTTCCGCGCCTGCTGCGGAAGAGCTGACCGTGCCGCTCGCCGAATACGCGGCCCTCGACGGTCTGGGGCTGGCCGATCTGGTCCGGCGCGGGCAGGTGACGCCGCGCGAGCTGCTGGAGGAGGCGATCACGCGCACCGAGCGCGTCAACCCGCGCGTCGGTGCCGTCGTCGCGCGCCACTATGATCGGGCGCGCCGCGATGCGGACGCGTTGCCGCCGTCCGACGGGGCGTTCCGCGGCGTGCCGATGCTGATCAAGGATCTGGACGCGGCCATCGCGGGCGTGCCGCTGACGGCGGCGTCGCGACTGCTGGCGGACTACCGGCCCGCGCGGGATGCGACGCTGGTCGAACGTTTTCGGCGCGCGGGCACCGTCATCTTCGGCAAGTCCAACCTGCCCGAATTCGGCATCACGCCGTTCACCGAGTCGAAGCTGTTCGGACCGGCACGGAATCCCTGGGACCTCGATCGCACCCCCGGCGGATCCAGCGGCGGGGCGGCGGCCGCGGTGGCGGCGGGGATTCTTCCGCTCGCCCACGCCAGCGACGGCGGCGGATCGATCCGGATCCCGGCCTCGTGCTGCGGCCTGTTCGGGCTCAAGCCGTCGCGCGGGCGGATGCCGGTCGGGCCCGACGACACGCAGCTCTGGAGCGGTTTCGCGATCGCGCACGTCGTCTCGCGCAGCGTGCGCGACAGCGCCGCGATGCTCGACGCGCTGGCCGGCCCGGAGTTGACGTCGCCCTACTGGGCGCCGCCCGCCGCACGCCCGTTCCTCTCCGAGGTCGGCGCGCCGCCCGGGCGCCTGCGGATCGCGCTGACCAAGCGGCCGTTCCTGACGACGATCGCGCCGCACGCCGACTGCGCCGCCGCGGCCGACGACGCCGGCCGCCTTCTCGCCGATCTGGGTCACGACGTCGAGGAGCGGGACCACGCCGTCGACGGCGATACGTTCGCGCGCGAGCTCTTCGTCCTCGTCTGCGTCGAGATCGCGGCCATCCTCGCCCGCGCCGAGGCCCGGGTCGGCCGGCGCTTGCGCCGCGGCGAGATCGAGACGAACACCGCGCTCACCGGCATCATCGGCCGCCAGCAGAGCGCGGTCCGGGCCACGATGGCGCGGCGAAGCCTGGAGACGGCCGTCCGCGCGGCGCAGGTCGGCTACGAGAAGTTCGATCTGGTCCTGACGCCGACGCTGGGGATGCCGCCCGTCGAGATCGGTGCGCTGGTTCCCCACGGCGTCGAGGCGTTCGCGCACGACATGGTGGTCGCCCTCCATCTCGGCTTTCTGTTGCGGCTGCCGGGCGTGATCGAGGCGGCGGTGCGGCGCGTGTTCGCGTTCATCCCGTACACGCCGCTCGCCAACATCAGCGGCGAACCGGCGATGAGCGTGCCACTCTCCTGGAGCGCCGCGGGCCTGCCGATCGGGGTGCAGCTTTCGGCCCGGCTGGGCGGCGAGGCGACCCTGTTTCGCGTCGCCTCGCAGCTTGAAGCCGCCCGTCCCTGGGCCGCCCGGCGGCCGCCCGTTCACGCCGACGCGACGACGGCGACGGCTTGAAAACAGGCGCCACAAGCCTGTTTTTTTAGGGTCTTGCGCGATCGTTGATCTTTCGCCCGCCATCGGCGGTACAAACGGGGGCCAAGGAGACAGGTCATGGCAAAGAAGAAGGCTCGCAAGAAGGCACCCGCGAAGTCGAAGAAGGCCGCCAAGAAGCCGGCGAAGAAGTCGGCGAGGCCGGCCGTGCGCAGGGCCGCCAAGACGGCCGCGCCCGAGGGTGGTTACCAGCCCCCGAAGCTGACGGGTCCCAGCGTCGTCCACTGGGAGGTCCAGGCGCGCGATCCGGGCGCGCAGCAGCGGTTCTTCGGCGACCTCTTCGGCTGGAGCGTCGACGCGAACAACCCGCAGAACTACGGCATGGTGACGCCGGCTGGCCCGGGATCGATCGGCGGCGGCATCGGCGGCACGACGGATGCGCCGCGCGCCACGTTCTACGTTCAGGTGCCGAGCATCGTCGACACGCTCGACCGGGCCATGACGATGGGCGCTCAGACCGTGATGCCGCGGACCGACATCGGCATGGTGATCATGGCGCAGTTCCGCGATCCGGAGGGCAACCTCATCGGATTGATCGAAGGCGCGTCCGGCTGATCGCCCCGATCGCGAGCGCCGCCGGGGGCAGCGACGGCGCTCGTCAGAACGCGACGAAGCAAGAACCGGTCCCGAGCTCAGCCGCGCCACACAAGCGTTGCGCGGGCGCGCGCTTTGGCGGTGTTAGTTTGAAGGCATCAGCATGGTCCCCGCGTGGTGGATTCCCGGCGCGCACCTCCAGACCGCCTGGGCGCGCATCGCGCGCTCGCGCCGCCTGGTGGCGTTCGAACGGGAGGTGCTGACGACGCCCGACGATGACGATCTGGTGCTGGATCATCTGGCAGGACCGGCCGGGTCGCCGCGCGTGCTCTTGCTGCACGGCCTCGAAGGGAGCGCCTACTCGTTGCACACGCAGGGTCTGGCGGTGCTGGTGGCGGCCGCGGGTTGGCGGGGGACCGTGCTGAATTTCCGGTCGTGCGCGCGCGACGCGCTGGACATCAAGCGCCGGCTGCGGAACCGGCGCCCGCGCCTCTATCATTCGGGCGACACCGCGGACCTGGATCTGCTCGTGCGGACGCTGCGCGCGCGCGAGCCGGAGACGCCGCTCTACGCGCTCGGTTTCTCGCTGGGCGGCGCGGTGCTGCTCAAATGGCTGGGCGAGATGGGATCGGCGAGCGCGATCCGCGCGGCCGCGGTCATCTCGGTCCCCTACGATCTCGCGGTGGCGTCGCGCTTCCTGGAGCGGCCCGTCGGCCGCGTCTACGCGGCGTTCTTCACGCCGCGGCTGAAATCGAAGTCGCTCGATCTGCTGGCCCGGTTTCCACGCGACACCGCGCACGTCGATCCCGAGCGCGTCCGGCGGGCGCGCACGTTCGCCGAGTTCGACGAGTGCCTGACCGCGCCGCTGCACGGCTTCGCGGGCGCCGACGATTACTACCGGCGCTCGAGCGCGCTGCCGTTCCTGGCGCAGATCGCGGTCCCGACCCTCTGCCTCAGCAGCGAAGACGATCCGTTCTTCCCCGGCCCGGCGGTTCACGAGGCGCGGGCGGCGTCATCACCGGCCGTGCGTTTCGAGATCACGACCTGGGGCGGCCACACCGGCTTCGTCTCTGGCCGGTGGCCGTGGAGCCCGAGCTACTGGGCAGAGGAACGGTCCATCGAATGGCTGATTCGCCACGCCGCGACGGGCGCGTGACGCCGCGGCGCGCGCGTCACTGACAGGTCAGGACGGCGTGCATCTCGTCCATGCAGCCCATGTCGGCGCAGAGGTCCCCCTGCGCTTGCCGGCAGTCGTAGTAGGTCTTCAACTTCGTCTGGCAGATCGCCGGCGCCCGGAGAAGAGGGGCGCACTCCGTCGTCTTGCAGTCGTCGACCGTCGCGTAGAGCGGCGTCGCGCACGCCGCGCCGATGTTCGCGTCGCACCAGGCGTTGCACGACGACAGCGTCGCCTGCGGATCGCCGGTCGGGCCGCCGCTGCTGCCGCAGCCAGCGCCCGCGGCCACCAGGCAGGCCAGCAGGGCACTCCGTAAAGTCGATAGGCGAGACGATGGCCGCTTCACGCGCGTAGTTGCGCACCATGCCGGCCCCCGGTCAAGGGTTGTCACTGTTAACGAAAGTCGCGCAGGTGCTTCCGTGAGCCGGTCGGCCGCTTGCCGTCCTGCGCCTGCTGGCAGTCGACGCACAGCTCGACGTACGGCATCAGCTCCAACCGCTTGTCGGAAATCGGCTCTTCGCACTCGATGCAGAGGCCGAACGCCTCCGGGTCGGCCTCCAGCCGCGCCAGCGCGGCGACCACCCGCGCAAGCACGCCCGATCGATTGCGGTTGCGGCTGGACGCGATCGCCTGCGACATCTCGGCCAGCGGCTGCTCGTCCTCGTCGCTTCCGACCGCCGATGCGTCATGCCGGCCTGGCTCGATCTCGACGTCGCCCGCCGCCAGGATCTCGGCCTTCAGGTCGAGGAGACGCTTACGATGGCGTTCGACGGCGGCTGGCGCGGGCACGACGGCCCGATTGTACGCCGGAGACGCAAACCGCGACGCCCGCGGTTGATCGCGGCGCCGCGCGCCTCCAGCCTTCTGACGCGGGCATGCTGCCGGCCACCGCAATCTTCTTCGTGTTCCTGGTGGTCCTGTTCGCGGCCATCGTCGGCTGCCAGCTTCTGGGCTTTCGCCTGGCTCGCCAACGGCGCGCCAACGGCGCCTCCGCCTTCGGCAAGGGGACCACAGCCGTCACAGGCTCGCTGTTCGCGCTGCTCGGCCTGCTGGTCGCGTTCACGATCTCGGGTGGTGAAGCCCGGCTCGACGCCCGCCGAAAGCTGATCGTCGAAGAGGCGAACACGATCTCGACCGCGTACCTGCGCCTGGATCTGCTGCCGGCGACAGCCCAGCGCGGGCTGCGCGAAGACTTTCGTCGCTACGTCGACGCGCGCCTCGCCTACTACGCGAACTTCCTCGATTTCGGACGCGCGCGGATCGAGCGGCGCAACGCGAATGAGCTGCAGGGCAAGCTCTGGACGGACGCGGTCCACGCGACGAACGCCGCGCCCGATTCGCGCGCCGCGCTGCTGGTCCTGCCGGCGATCAACCAGATGCTCGATGTGACCACCGCGCGCGAGGCGGCGCTGCGCACGCACGTTCCGCTGGGGGTCTTCGCGCTGTTGATGGCGCTGGCGCTCGCCTGCGCCTTCTTCGCGGGCGCGGACATGGCGAAGACCGACCATCCGAGCACCCTTCACGCGGTGGTGTTCGCGGCGACGCTCGCCCTCACCTGCTACGTGATCGTCAACATCGAGTTGCCGCGCCTCGGTTTCAGCCGCCTCGGTGCGATCGACGCGCTGCTGGTGCAGGCCCGCCAACAGATGAACTGACGGTCAGCGGCCCGGGCCCTTGCCGAGGCGGAACAGGTAGCGCACACCGACCTCCAGCGAGTAGTCGAGCTCGCGCGTGCCGAGAAGCTGCGTGCCGCCCCGCAGGAACAAGCCCACCCGTCCGACGAGGAGGCGGCCCGCTTCGAGCTTGCCGAAGAGCTGCCCGCGATCGTTCGCGAAGTCGATCAGCGTGTCGAAATCCAGCTTCAGCCAGGCGAACCCGGGACCAAAGGCGATGTTGCCGGCGCGAACCACCAGCTGGTTGATGTCGGGCCGGGCCGCGTCGCCGGCCACCGAGGCCTGTTCCTGCACAAGCAGGTAGGGGAGCCACCAGGGGAGCGGCTTCATCGCCGCGCCGCCGCCCAGCTCGAGCTGCTTCTTCCCGGCG
>DATFXS010000924.1:0-8645 GCA_035315605.1 Polyangia bacterium | reverse complement strand
TCCGCGGGCGGCACCGGCGGCAGCGCGGCCGGGGGCACCGGCGGCAGCGGCGTCGGCGGCCGGGGCGGCGGCAGCGGTGGCGCGACCGGCGGCAGCGGTGGCGCGTCGGGCGGCACCACGGGCACCGGCGGCAGCGCGACGGGCGGCACCACCGGAACCGGCGGCAGCACCGCCGCCGCACCCGAGCTGATCACGTCGGCGCAGAACTCCTACTGGCAGACGGGCCAGGTGACGAAGCTGACCAGCGGGACAGCCGACCTGAACGTCGACAAGACCACCACCTACCAGCGGTGGGACGGCTTCGGCGGATGTTTCAACGAGATGGGCTGGGATGCGCTGTCGGTCCTCCCTGCCGATCAGACGACGACCGCGATGAAGCTGCTCTTCGACCCGACCGCCGGCGCCAACTTCGTCTACGGACGGCTGCCGATGGGCGCCAGCGACTACGCGATGAGCTGGTACACGCTCGATGACGGAACGACCCCCGACTACAACATGACCAACTTCTCGATCGCCCGCGATCAGATGAAGCTGATCCCGTTCATCAAGGCGGCGTTGCAGGTCAAGCCGGACCTCCGTCTCTGGGCGAGCCCGTGGGTCGTTCCCGCCTGGATGATGGATTCGAGCATGAACATGAAGAGCGACGCGCAGACGCTGCAAGCGCACGCGCTCTACATGGCCCGGTTTGTCGAGGAGTACGCGAAGCAGGGTCTGACCATCTGGGCGATTCACCCCCAGAACGAACCCGGCTACGCGCAGGTCCACTGGACCCAGGCCGAGCTGATCACGTTCATGAAGACCTACCTCGGGCCGACGTTCGCGCAGCGCAACCTGACCGCCGAGATCTGGTGCGGGACGATGTCGAAGGATCCGGACGACACGAACATCGCGAAGGCGACGGCGATGGACACGGACGCGCTCAAGTACGTGAAGGGGTTCGGCGTGCAGTGGAACCTGGAGGCCGCCGTCACGACACTGGCGGCGAAGGGTCCCGTCATGCAGACCGAGCACCGCTGCGGCAACTACCCGTTCCAGAGCCCCTACTGGGATCAGAGCCGGTACAGCGCCAGCATGCCGCAGAACGATCATCTCTATGGCGAGGAGAGCTGGCAGCTGATCCGGGACTGGATCGTTTCAGGCGTGAACTCGTACAGCGCCTGGAACATGGTGCTCGACACCGTCGGCAAGAGCCTGGGCAACTGGCCCCAGAACGCGCTGCTGACCGTAGACCGTTCGGCGAAGAAGCTGATCATCACGCCGGCCTACTACGCCTTCCGGCACTACTCGCAGTACATCGCGGTCGGGGCGACGCGCATCGGACTGACCGGCAGCACCGACGCGCTGGCGTTCAAGAACCCGGACGGCAGCATCGTCGTCGAGGTCTACAACAAGGGGACGTCGTCGAAGACGATGATCGTCGGCGTCGGCAGCGCCCTCTCGCAATCGCTGTATCAGATCGCCGTTCCCGCCCACGGCTGGGACACCCTCCGCATTCCGCAGTGACCCCTCTCCCCTGCCCTGAAAGCCCCACGAAGGTGCGAGCGACTTCTCGGCTTTCGTGGACGTGGACGTGGACGTGGTCGTGGTCGTGGTCGTAGACGCTGACGTAGTCGCTGTCGTGTGCCTGGACGAAGCTACGGTCTGACGTACAGGCACACGACTACGTCAGCGTCAGCGTCTATGACCACGTACAGGTACACGTCCACGTAGACGTCCACGTCCGCGCAAGTGATCGTTGGTGTTGGAGATTTCGTGGGGATTCGCCGGCCCTGACCGTTCAGGGGCGCTCGGCGCGCGGGCGCGGGCCGAAGCGGATCAGGGCCCGGGCCTGGGCGCCGATCCCGCGAACCAGCGACGAGGCATAGCGCGCGATGGCGTCGACGCGCGGCGCTCCCGGGTTGGCCCAGGCGCGCAGTGTGCAGAGCTCGCGCGTACCCGTCGCGAGCGCCAGCTTGTAGCGCGCCTGGCCCGCGAGGAAATCGTACTCGCGCCGCCCCTTCTCGATGGCGCGGCGGATCGCGTAGGCATGAAGGGCGATCCCCGCGCGCAGGGGCTTGGGGAGATCCATCCGGCGGCCGCCCTGATAGAAGTAGACCTTGCCCGCGTGGACGATGTTGTAGAGCGCGGCCACCGGCTGTCCCCGCGCCTCCAGCCACAGCAGCTCCAGCTCGCCGCGCCCGAAAAGGTCCGGCATCACGCGCCGGTGAAACGCGCGGAAGCGATCCGAATCGAACAGGCTGGGACCACCGTTGGCGTTCCAGCGCTCGGCGTGAAGCGATTCGAGAACGCCGCGCCCGTGGGCGAGATCGGCCTCCGTCTCCGCGCAGCGCAGGGCGAGGCTCTCGCCCGCCCAGACCTCGAGGTCGCGGATCGATCGCCGCACCAGGTGTCGACTCCTGCCGCCGAGCGCGCGAAGGTATGCGTCAAAGGTCTCGGGCAGCGCGATGTAGGGACAGCTTCCCGACGGGCGGAACGAAACGCTGACGCGCGCTCCGAGCGCCGTCGCCAGCAACGCCGGCAGGACCCGCGAGCCATCCATCGCCGGCATCACCAGCTCGTCCCACGATCCGAGCGTCCCTTCGACCAGCGCCGCAGCGAGTGCGTCCGCGATCGGTCGTTCCAGGGCGGGATCGGCGACCGCGCCGATGTAGTCGGAGCAGATCTCGTCGCGCTCATCCTCGCCCGAGGCGAGCAGCTCCAGCAGGCGCCGCGGCAGGACCACGTTCGCCCGCACGCGCCGGGCGAGCAGCGGGACCACGCCCACCAGCCGATTTCCCTCCCAGAACAGCGCCGAGCGCAGCTCGCGCCCGGCGCCGTCGGCGCCAAACACGCTCCACCAGGCGAGCAACCAGCGGGGCGACAACGTCGGATGCGATGTGTGGCAGCGCGAAAGCAGCGCGTCCCAGTCCGCCGCGACCTCGGCGAGCCGTTCGATGCGGGTGACGACCTCGATCCTCATCCCTGGTTGCCCTGCCCCTGCTGCTCGCTTCTCGAGCGTCTTTAGAGGTAATGCCGAGCCGCCGCGACCGATTGTCAGCAGCGAACGGAAACGAAACATCGATGGTCTCCTCCGAGTTGCGCGCGCGCACGGACGCACGACATGTGTGGGCCGGGCGGGCCTCAGCCAGCCGCGGCCCCAGCCGGGGACGGGACCCTGTCAGGGTCGGGGACTAGAGGGCGCGCGCTTCCGGAGGACGGAAGACATCGGCGCTGACCATGCGCGAGGGCGGAAAAAGGAGGTCGATGACCACGGCGACGCGCGACGGCGGCGGCGAAAGCGGAAGGCCGCAGACGGGAGGCAGCGCCTCGAGCAGGTCCGTCGCGGGCGCAACGTCGCTGCCGTCGTCGTCGTCGACCGCCCCACCCCGCAGGTCACCCGATACAGACGCGAGCGCAAATGTCAGCGCCGCCGCAGCGGCGAACAGGATGCGTCGCATTCGCACGTAAACATCAATTTAACACGGGACATTCGGCACCGCGCAGCGACGCTGCGCCGAAGACCCCAAGATCGTTGCGGAAAGATACGAGCCCCGTCCTCCGCACGGGACGACCCTGGCGTCTCCGCGAGGCGGGAAGTCGGGGGTCCAGTAGGCGTTTGACTGTATGGCGCCCCAGGGATACCTTTTCAGGCTGTTTAGATCGAAAGGATCGGTACAAATGTCGCGGATTCGAGTGGTTGGATTGTGGGTGTTCGCCGCGCTGATCTCGTTCGCCGCACCGGCCTTCGCGGACAACGATCAGGGTGAGAACAACGATGATCAGGGTGGGCGGCCGCATCAGACGCGCAGCGCGCCGGAAATTGATCCGGTCGCGGCCGGCGCGGTCCTCGCGGTCGTCGTCGGCGGGACGACGGTCCTGGCCGCGCGCCGCGCGCGCCGCAACAAGTCCGAGAAGTAGTCCGGCGCGGAGCACGACGCGCGCCGTTCGACGGGCATGAAGGCCGGGGATCTCCGCCTCGGCGCCTGGCTCTCGCTGCTCGTCGCCGAGGGCCTGCTTCTCGCCGTCACGTTCGACTCGGCCGCGCTGGCGGCCCTGCCGCGCGGCTGGTGGACGGTCATGCTCGCGCCCGCGGGTAGCGTCATGCCGCTCGCCGCGGCGGTCGGCGCGGCGCTGATCCTCGTCTGCTGGGCGCATCCCGGTAGCTTCTCGTTCCCGTTCCGCGCCGGGGGCCGCCTGGCGTGGTTCGATCTGCTGGTCCAGCTGGTCTGCTTTGCGGTCTTGTTCGGCGTCACCGCCAAGCTGTTCGGCGGCGCGGCAGCCGCGCTTCCGCGCGCGCGCGTGGGCGCGTTGGTCGCGGTCTGGATCGGGCTGGTGGCGCTGACCACCGTGACGTGGCTGCGGATCGGGATTCCGCTGTCGACGTTGCGCGCGGTGGTGCGTCGTCGCGCCTCGCTGTTGCTGATGGCCGGCGTGCTGGGCGGAACCGCCTACGGTGTCGGCCGCCTGGCGCAGGGGCTGTGGCTGCCGCTCCGGCGCGCCACCTTCGCGGTCACCACCTTCCTGCTCCGAGGCGTGGCCGACGACGTGTTCGTCGATCGTGCGCAGCTGGTGATCGGGACACACCGCTTCGCGGTCGAGATCGCGCCGCAGTGCTCGGGCTACGAAGGCGTGGGACTTTCGTGGGTGTTTCTCGGCACCGCGCTGTGGCTGTTTCGTGATCGGCTGCGGTTTCCGCGGGCGTTCGTGCTGCTGGCGATCGGGACCATCGTGCCCTGGTTCGCGAACGCGTTCCGGCTCGTCGCGCTGGTGCTGGTCGGCAGCTACGTCTCCGAGGACGTCGCGGCCGGCGCGTTTCACTCCTATGCCGGCGCGATCATGTTCTGCGCCATCGCGCTCGCGATCGTCGCGCTGGCGTTGCGCTGGCGCTGGCTGTCGCGCGAGGTCGCCGCGCCCGAGGCCGCCGCGCCCGAGGCCGCGCCGTCCAACGCGGTGGCACCGTGGCTGATGCCGTTCCTCGTCCTGCTGGCCGCCGGCATGGTGTCGCGCGCGCTGTCGCGCCCCGGCTGGGAGCCGCTGGCGGTGCTGCGTCCGCTCGCCGGCGCGCTCGCACTCGCGGCGTACGCCCGCACGCTCGCGCCGCTGGCGGTGCGACCGTCGCCGTTCGCGCTGCCCGCCGGCGCCGGGATCGCGGGCCTCTGGTTGGCGCTGGACGCGATCGCGAGAACGAAGACCGGCGCTCACCCCGACCTGCGCCCGGCCTGGCTGGCGATCCGGGCGCTGAGCGCGGTTTCGGTCGTTCCCATCATCGAAGAGCTGGCCTTCCGGGGCTTCCTGGCGCGGCGACTGTCGAGCCGCGAGTTCGACACGCTGGCGCCCGAGCGGATCACGATCCCGGCGGTTCTCGGCTCGGCGCTGGCCTTCGGCCTGCTACACCGACGGCCGGTGGCCGGAACGTTGGCCGGCATCGCCTACGCGCTGATCTACCGGCGGCGCGGCAAGCTGGCGGATGCCGTGGTCGCCCACGCGACGACGAACGCGGTCCTGCTCGCGGTCGCCGCCGCGCTCGGATGGTGGGACCTCTGGTTGTGAGCGTGCGCAATGTCACGTGTTGCGCAACCGATGCATCAAGGGAACATCAAGATGTACAAAAATGAGAGAAGAGCACCGGTTCTACTGACGCTGCGGTGATGTAACAATCCCAGCGTGTCGCGTGCGTCGCCCCCCGCGCGAATCCCGTCACTCGACGGCTTGCGGGCGATGTGCATCAGCGTCGTGTTGATGGGCCACCTGCTGGGCACGCGCCATTTCTTTCCCGTCAGGTCCTGGTTGCTCAGCATCGCGGAGCTGGGCGTTCGAACCTTCTTCGTGATCTCGGGCTATCTGATCTCGACGTTGTTGTTCAAAGACCGAGAACGGATCGCCCGCGGCACGTTGACGGCGGGACAGGGCTTCTTTCGATTCTACGTGCGGCGCGTGTTCCGGATCTTCCCCGCGGTCGCGTTGTTGATCCTGGTCGTGGTGGGTCTGGCGGTGGCCGGTCGCGTCCGGCTGCTCCCGGGCGATCTGCTGGCGGCCGCGACGTTCACGACCAACTTCCACCATCCGCGCGCCTGGTGGCTGGGCCACCTCTGGTCGCTGTCCGTGGAGGAACAGTTCTACCTGCTGTGGCCCGCGGTGGTGCTGCTGCTCGGGCGATCGTCGGCGCTGCGCGCGGCGGCGGCCGCGCTGGTGATCGCCCCGCTGACCCGGGTCGTGGTCTGGTACGCGATGCCGGCCTGGCGCGATTACACCGACGAATCGTTCCCGATGGTGTTCGATGCGCTGGCGACCGGCTGCTTGCTGGCCGGACTGCGCAGCACTCTGGATCGGACCGAGGTGTACCTCCGTTTCCTGCGGTCGCCGGCTCTGCTGCTGGTGCAGGTGTGTGTGATCGGCGCGGCGCTGATGTCGAACCACCCGAAGTACGATCTGGTGCTGGGCGAAGCCACCCAGAACATCGGGGTCGCGCTGATCGTCGACCGTTACATTCGCTACCCGGGGACGACGGCGGGCCGTGTGCTCAACAGCCGGCTCATGGTGTTCATCGGATCGCTCAGCTACTCGCTGTTCCTGTGGCAGCAGCTGTTCTTGAACCGGCACTCAGACGCGTGGAGCGCGGCGTTCCCGGTGAACCTTTTGCTGGCGTTCGTCGTCGCCTTCGCCTCGTACCGTCTGGTCGAGCAGCCCTGCCTGCGATTCAGGGCCCGTCACTTCGCCTCGCCGGCGATCGGCGCCGCGCCCGTCGCGGCCACGCCCGCCCCGCTGCTCGGGACCGGCGCCGTCGTGGAGGCGCCGCCCGCGGCGCCCGATCCGCGTCCGTCCGGCGGCTGACCGAGCGCGCCCTCGATCTGGCTCAGCCATCGCAAGTAGCCGGCGCCGGTCAGATGGACGCCGTCGGTGGTGAAGCGGCGGTCGAGCTCGCCCGTGCCGTCGGCAAGCGCCGCGCCCGCGTCGACGAATGAGACCCGCTGCTCCGCCGCCAGCCTCCGGAGCGCGTCGTTGAGACGCGGGATCGCGTCGGCGGCGGCCGGCCCCGCCGGGTCTGTCTCGCGCCGGATCGGCAGCACACCTTCCAGAAGGATGCGGGCGCGCGGGCAGCGCTGGCGCACGCGGGCCACGATCGACGCTTCGCCGGCCGCCACCGCCTCGGGCCGATCACCGTCGAGCAGATCGTTGATGCCGACCGCGATCAGCACGGCGCGCGGCTCGCCGGCCACGGCGTCGTCGATGCGCCCGAGGACGTCCCGCACGCGATCGCCGGCCACGCCGCGGTTCCGGACCGCCCGGCCGCGCATGAGCTCGCCCCACTCCGCCGTCGCGACCAGGCTGTCGCCGACCAGCACCAGATCGACCGCGCCCGCCGTCGGGTCTGCACCCGATGCCGCCAGCGCCCGGAACACGTCCCGTCGCGACTCGGCCGTGCCGGCGCGGCCCCCTGCCAGGGCACGGGCGCGCGCGTTTCGCGCCTGCCGCGCGATCGCGGCCATGGCCCCCAGCGCCCCGACGACCAGCACGAGACCGACGATCCCGACGGCGCGGCGACGGCGCGCGCCGCCTGTGGGTTGGATCATGGCTGCCGCCCCACTATCATTCCGGGCCGAATGTCGTCCCAGGGACCCACGAACGAGACGGCGGCCTCGCGGCCGCTGCGCCTCCCCCGCATTTCGGGACGCATTCCTTCGCTCGACGGCCTGCGCGCGCTGTCGATCGGCATGGTCCTGATCGCGCACCTGACCGGCACGCGCAACTTCCCCTGGGTGGAGGAGATCGGGCGCTGGCAGCTGGGAACCTTCGGGGTGCGGGTGTTCTTCGTCATCTCCGGGTTCCTCATCACCACGCTCCTGCTGGAGGAGGCGGACCGCTACGGCACAATCTCGCTGCGCGGGTTTTACATGCGCCGTTTCTTCCGGATCTTCCCGGCATTCTACGCGCTCTGCGCCGTGCTGTTCGTGCTGGATCGGACCGGCGTGATCGCGCTTCACCCGCGCGACCTGCTGGCGGCGGTCACCTACACGATGAACTACCATCGCGACCGGGCCTGGTACGTGGGCCACATCTGGTCGCTGTCGGTCGAGGAGCAGTTCTACCTGCTGTGGCCGGCCGTGCTCTTGTTCGCGGGCATCCGGCGAGGTTTGATGGCGGCGGCGGCGGTCGTGCTGCTCGCCCCGCCCCTGCGTCTCGCCACCGGCTTCGTCGCCAGCTTCCGCCCGGGGATCGGCGAGACGTTCCAGACCGTCGCCGATTCGCTGGCCACGGGCTGTCTGCTTGCCGGGCTCGGACCCTGGCTGGCGCAGTCGCCCCGGTGGCGCCGGTTGCTCGACTGGCGATGGTTCTGGTGGACGGTGCCGCTGGTGGTGGCAGCCAGCGCGCGCAACCCGTCCGCGAAGCTCGAATGGCTGGTCGGCGAGACGGTGATGAACGTCGGCATCGCGCTGGTCATCGCCCGCACCATCCACCGCCCGGACGAGCCGATCGGCCGGCTGCTCAACACGCGGCCCTTCGTCTGGATCGGCACCCTCAGCTACTCGCTCTACCTGTGGCAGCAGGTCTTCATCAATCGTCACGGCACGTCGCTGCCGCAGAGCTTTCCGGTGAACCTGGCCCTGACCCTGGTGGTCGCGGTGGCGTCGTACAACTTGATCGAACGTCCCTTCCTCCGGTTGCGG
>DATFXS010000923.1:0-3581 GCA_035315605.1 Polyangia bacterium | reverse complement strand
CCCCGCCTGGACCTCGATTCCGAACCCCGGCATCAGCGCCGGCGCCGGGCCCGAGATCGCCTCGCCCGTGACAGCGGCGGTGATGTACTGGAATACGGGCCCGGCGACGGGGGCCGCGCCCGTCGAGACCGTCGGCGGCGGCTCGCCCTGCGGCGGTGGCGGGGGCGGCGGCGCCGGGGGGGGCGCGCCGGGGGCGCCGGTCCCGGCATCGACCGCCGACGGCGCCTTCGAAGCGTCAGCCGTCGCGACGCTCGGGTCGAGGGTGATCGCGACGACCAGCGCCAGCGCATCGGTCGCCGCGACACACGATGGGGCCTCGATCCGGCGCGAGAACCGACGGCCGTCTGGCTCGACGACGGTCAGCTCGGCGACGGCGCCGCCCCGGGGGCCGACCTCGATGCGCGCCGCCAGCGCCGGAACGCCGTCCGCATCGTTGACGAAACGGATACGGGTCGAGCGGGCGGCGACCCGGGCGATCAGCTCGTCGCGCGTCGAGCAGGCCGGATTGGCATCGACCTCCAGCCGCGCGGCCGGCGCCTGGGCCTGGGCGAGCGCCGCTGCAGGCGGCACCAGCCCCCCGAGACAGACCGCGACGAATACGACGGCGAAGCGTTCCAAACGCAACCGCGTCCGATGCTAGCATCACTCGATGGCTCCCTTCGCCCCGACCGCGCGCCCGACCGCCTGGGCGATCGCGACGCTGGCGGCGGCGGCCGGCGCGACAGCCTGCACCGGCAAGACGCTGGCTCTCGGAGATAGAGACCCGCGCCCCTATCACTTCGAGGTCCCGCAGATCGTGACCGAGCTGCGATCCGACTCGCGCACCGACAATCCGACGCTGACCGCCGACCTGCTGGAGATCTTCTTCACCAGCGACCGCCCGGGCGGCAGCGGCGGCGGCGACGTCTGGTCCGCGCGCCGCTCCGACCTGCTTCATCCGTTTTCGCCGCCCACCGCGGTGACCGAGGTGAACACCAGCACGTTCGAAACCAGCTCGGCGATCTCCGCCGACGGGCTGACGCTCTGGTTCGGCTCCGACCGTCCGGGCGGCGTCGGCTCGACGGACATCTGGGCGGCGAGCCGGCCCACTCGATCGGCCGCCTGGATGACGCCCATCAACGTCGACGCCTTGAACACTGCCGTCGAGGACATCCCGCGCCCGCCGGGGCAGCACAACCTGGTCATGCCGCTGTCGTCGAAGACGGCGACTGCGGCCGTCTACCAGACGTTCTTCGCAGCGCGCGCGAGCGCGGGCGCGCCGTTCGGAACGCCGGTGCTCCTCTCCGCGCTGGCGCAACCCGACAAGAGCACCGTCGACGGATTCCTGACCGACGACGGGCTGACGCTGTTCTATTCGTCGGCACCGGCCGTCGCGCCAGCGGACGCCACCGTGAACGATGCCGGCATGCCGACCGCCGACCTCTTCGTCGCCTTCCGGCGCTCGGTCGACGAAGTGCTGTGGCTGGTGCAGCCGCTCGACGACCTCAACACGCCCGGCGACGAACGCGACCCGTTCCTGACCCCCGACGGCAAGACCCTCTACTTCACGTCCGACCGCGACGGCGCGCTGAACATCTACACCGCGTCGGTCAAGCCGCGCTGAAGGACGACGTGCGTGGCCGCGTCGGACGCGACGTGCTCTGCGACTCGAAAGCCGAGCGCGGACAGGTCGATGCCGGCAAAGAGATGCTCGCCACGACCAAGCAGGACGGGTGAGATGGCGATGTGCATCTCGTCGATGAGCCCGGCCGTCAGATACTGCCGGATGGTGGCGACGCCCCCGCCGACGCGAACGTCGCGGTCGCCGGCCGCTGCCCTGGCCTGCCTGAGCGCGGACTCGAAGCCGTCGGTCACGAAATGGAAGACCGTGCCGCCCTCCATTTCCAGCGGCCGTCGGGGGTGATGCGTCAGCACGAAAACCGGCACGTGGTAGGGCGGGTCTTCTCCCCACCAGCCTCGCCACGATTCGTCCGGCCACGGTCCGCGCACCGGCCCGAACATGTTCCGGCCCATGATCCAGGCGCCGACACCCTCGAAGCTGCGAGCGGCAAAATCCTCGTCGAGACCTGTCGATCCGTCCGGCTTGCCCAGAACCATCCGTTGAAACGTGCGGGTGGGAAGGAACCATTTGTGAAGCGTTTGCCCGCGGCTGCCGAGAGGCGCGTCGACGCTCTGGTCAGGACCTGCGCCGAAACCATCCAGCGATATCGTGAAGGCGTTCACCCGAAGCTTGCTCATTTCGGTTCTCCCACGTGCGTGTTTTACAGCGCCACGTGCGGGTTCGTCGAACCGCCAGCAACCTGCTAGTTCGCCGGCGGTTGCCAGCCTGCGAGGACGACGGTCGGATCGCGCATCATCGTCGCCTGCGAATCGGAGATCTGCTGCGATCCCGCCAGCCGCGAGCCGACGTTGATGGCGTTTCCGTTTGCGTCGACGCTCTTGTACTCCCAGAAGCGCAACGACGACGTCGCCGTGCCGGCGGTCAGCTGCCAGCCGACCGCGGAGACCGATGTCATCTGGCAGTTGATGTACGCGACGTGGCTGGCCGGGTAGACGCTGGCGTCGATGCGGGCGAGGTTGTTGCTGGTGGCGGCGGAATCGGCGGTCAGCTTCGAATCGACGAACACGTAGCCGTACGTCGACGCCGGGTTGCGCGCCTGGACGAGGACGCCCGAGCGCCCGATCGTCCTGATCTCGCTGTTGACGAAGTACGCGGCGCCCGTCCCCCAGACGTAGTCGACGTTGCCCTCGATCAGCACGTTGTTGGCGTAGATGCGCCCGCTCCAGAGCAGCGTGTCCTGCAGGCTGATGACGGTCGCGTCGCGCACGACGCACTTGTCGCAGCTCTCCATCCGCAGCGCCTCGGCCTGCGACCCGCCCTGCGGCGTCAGGTTCTTGATCGTCAGGTTGCGGATCGTCACGGTGTTGGAGCCGTCGACCCCGAAGAGCGATCGCCCCTTCGTGCTGGCGTTGAGGTTGTTGTTGTTCGTCTGCGAGATCACCGTGCCGTTGCGGTCCGCGCCCTGCAGCGTGGTGTTGCTCTTCTGGTTGACGCGGATGATCTCGTGGTAGTAGCCCGCGCCGAGGGTGATGGTCGTGGCCGCGGTGTTGTTGGCCGGGACGAGATCGTATGCGCCCTGCACCGAGCAGAAGCTGCCCGATCCGTCCAGCGCGACGCTGATCGCCGTCTTGTTCGTGGGCGCCGCCGCCATCGTCGTGAACCGCCAGGTGTTCGTGTCGGTGATCGAGAACGCGCCGCCCGGCGCGGTGATCGCGCCGCTCGCGACGTTCACGTAGTAGGTCATCCCGTAAGCGAGCGCCTTCGGCGGCAGCGTGACACTGACCGTGTTGCCGTCGACGAAGACCGGGCGCGAGACAGCGAAGGTCATGCCCCCGATCGATTCGCTGACCGTCGCGGCCGCCAAGTCGACCGTGGCGACGACGGAGCCGCCGCTCGTGAATACGCGGATCAGGCCGGAAGATCCGAGCGTCGGCGTGCCGGTGAACGTGATCTTGAGGGGCGGATCCGGGCAGAGGTTCTGCCCGTTCGGCGGCGGGAACAGCGACGTCACGCCCGCGGG
>DATFXS010000922.1:0-7165 GCA_035315605.1 Polyangia bacterium | reverse complement strand
TCTTCCTGCCGCTCTGAGGTCAGGGCTTCGCGCCGCAGCTGAGGCCGGACTCCGCGACGAACCCGATCGTCGTCTTCTTCTTCCCGACGAAGCGCGCGATGACGCGCCCCTCGGCCATCCCGCCCGGCAGCGCCACCGTGTCGACGTGATCTCCGGCGATGACATAGGTCTTGGTCGGCTTGCCCTCGCGGTCCTGGAACGGCAGCTTCTCCGCCTTGACCGCGCACGACCGGGGCGGTTCCGGCTTGCCGCGCGGCTTCCCCACGCCCGGCCACCCTGCGCCACAACAGTCGGGCGCCGAATCGTCGGGCGTGATCGTCGGCTTGCCCTGCGTGAAGGCCAGCGTGCCGGTCAGGTCGCCAGTGATCTGCCAGTTGCCGCCGCTCCCCGGTTTGGCCTGCGCGACGCACTCGCACAGATGCGCGGCGCCCCATTCGTCCTCGTACGACAGCCAGAGCTCATCTGGACCTTGAAGGATCCGGAGGTATCCGCTGCCGCGGAGCGAATACTCGCCCGAGACGTCCTGGGCCGGTTTCTTGGCGGCGGGCGGGGCACTCTCCGACCGGCGCGCCACGAAGGCGAGCGCCAGCGCGCATGCTGCCGTGAGTGCGGCGTATCGGGGGAGCCGTCTCATCGCCCGGACTTGGAAGTATCCGTGCTTCGGAATATTCATGCGAGCACTATGACGACGACAGGGACCCGCAGTCGCGCGGCCGCGGTCATAATCGCCGCGGGGCTGGCGGCGGGAGCCGCCTGTGGACGTAACGGGCCCGCGCGCCAGCCGCCCGCCCCGGCGGCGGAGGTACCGACCGCGCCGCCGCCCGCAGCCCCGGCCCCTCAGCCCGCCGCGCCGCCGCCCGCGCGAACCGAGCTGGATCGGACGCCGGGCTTCGTGACCCACGAAGAAGACCGCCCGAAGCGGGAGGGTGACGCATACGTCGCCTCCTGTCCGCTGAACGGTCTCGAGTCGGCGCGCGCCAGGATCGGCAAGGACCGCCGCCTATCGCTGCTGCTCGGGGCGCGGACGCTGGCGACCGTGAAGCTGGACGACGATTTCTTTTCGCCCGACCTGCAGGTGATCTGCGCGAAGAGCTTCGTCACCCTCCACCGCGAGCAGGGCGACCGCTATCGCGACGCGACGTTCACCTGGACGCAACGCCGCCTCGTCAAGAGTGGCCGCAGCGACGGACCGATCGAGCCGATCCGCGGACCCTGACCGCGCGATCGGCTAGCCCGACGGTCGAGCGGACAGGGCCCCGTCGGGTGCGCAAGCCACGTCGATGGTCGGCTGCCGATCCGGCCAGCCGCTCGCCTTGGCGAACAGGATCGCCTCCCTGACCAGCCGCGGCGTCACCTTCGAATGGCTGTGCGCGACGCCGAGGACGAACACCGTCCAGGACAGGCCGCGACCGGTCAGGGTGACACGGCGGTGCGGTCGCCTCGCCTCGCCGATGATCACACCGACCTTGCCCTCCCGCATGCTCCGGCGGTCATTCCCGAAAACGCGCCAGTAGTAAGCGCTGCCGTCGACGACGATGTCCCGGCGGCCCCGCGTCCTCTTCTTTGCGCCAAGAGCCACGGACGCGACCGGGCTGCGTCCTACCCGACCTTGGCCCGCAGCGCGGCGCCCAGCTCGCCCGTCCCGACCCGTTCCTGCCCCATCGTGTCGCGGTCGCGGACCGTCACGGTCTTGTCTTCCAGGCTCTGGAAGTCGACGGTGATGCAGAACGGCGTGCCGATCTCGTCCTGGCGGCGATAGAGCTTCCCGATCGCGCCGGTGTCGTCGTAGACGGCGCGCAGGCCGGCCTGCTGCAGGTCGCGCTTCACGCCGCGGGCCAGCTCGACCAGCCGCGGCTCGTTCTTCTTCAGCGGGAAAACGGCGACCGTGATCGGCGCCAGCCGCGGGTGCAGGTGCAGCACGGTGCGCGTGAACTCCTCGCCCAGCTTCTCGGAGACCCCGCGCACCTTCTTGAATACCTCGATCTTGTTCGCCGCCTCGTCGTCCGACAGCGCCAGCAGCTCCGGCAGCGTGCCGGGCAGCCCCGCGGCGATCTTCTCCGCCGCCCCGACCAGCCGCGCCTTCGTCTCGGGCTCCATCTGCTTCGGATCTTTCTTGTCGACGGACTTCGCGAAGCTCTGCACCAGCTCGCGCAGCTTGGCCGACTCCTCGGCCGGCGGCTCCTTGACCAGCGACTCGTCGAACGCGTCGCACAGGAACGCCAGCGTGGCGCGATCCGCGCCCGCCGACGGCTCGATGACGTACGGGACGATGTGCTTCTTCTGCTCCTGGTCGAAGTACTTCAGCTCGCCGACCGCGTCGGGATTCTCCGGGCTGCGGCTGTGCGCCTTCAGGTCGAAGTCGGTGCGGTTCGCAATCCCCTCCAGCTCGCTCCAGCCCATCGGGAACTTGTACTCGATGTCGACGCAGCGCTTGGCGTAGTGAGCCAGCTCGGTCTTGTCCTGCTCGCGCTGGCGCAGATTTTCGCGGCGCATGCCGAGGTCGACGTACCACTGCGTGCGCGCGTCGATCCAGGCCTGGTGCGCGGTCTCGTCCTCGCCCGGCCGCACGAAGTATTCGATCTCCATCTGCTCGAACTCGCGCGTCCGGAAGGTGAAGTTGCCGGGCGTAATCTCGTTGCGGAACGCCTTGCCGATCTGCGCGACGCCGAACGGCAGCTTGCGGCGCATCGTGTCCAGCACGTTGCCGAAGTTGACGAAGATTCCCTGGGCCGTCTCGGGTCGCAGGTACGCCAGCCCGCTGCCGTCGCCGGTGTCGACGGCGCCGACCGTGGTGCGGAACATCAGGTTGAACGGCCGCGCCTCGGTGAGATCGGTGGCGCCGCACTTCGGGCACTTCAGCTCCTTGGCGGCGATGGCTTCGTTGATCTCGGGGAGGCCCTTCGGATCGCGCCCCTTCTGCGCCACGAACACGTGGTCGGCGCGGGGGCGCGCCTTGCAGTTGCGGCAATCGGTCATCGGGTCGGAGAACGTCGCCTCGTGCCCCGAATACTTCCAGACCAGCCGGTTCATCAAGATGGCGGCGTCCAGGCCCTCCATGTCCTCGCGTTCGTAGACGACCGAGCGCCACCAGGCGCGCTTGACGTTGTTCTTGAGCTCGACCCCCAGCGGCCCGTAGTCCCAGGTGCTGCCGAGGCCGCCGTAGACGGCGGACGACGGAAAGACGAAACCGCGACGCTTCGCGAGGCTGACGATCTGTTCCAGGGACGTGGCGGGCATGGCGCCGGAATCTAGTCGATTACCCGGTCATGGGCGAGTGATGGATGATCTGGATGAGCAGGCCCTCCGGACCGTGAAAGTAGATGGACCGGGAGCCGTCGCGGTGGGTCTTGGGCTGCGTCTTCAGGGCCACACCCTTCGACGACAGGTAGGCCGCCCAGGCGTCCACGTCGCCCGGCGCCCCGACCGCGATGCCGACATGGTCCAGCCGGCCGTCGGGCGGCGCGTCCTTGCGATGCAGGGCCAGGTTGTCGCGCGCGCCGCACAGATAGACGTTGTCCGGATCGGGCCGCCATTCGACCGCGTAGCCCATCACGTCGACCCAGAAGCGCTCGGCCGCGGCCAGATCGCCGACGTAGAGGGCGACATGTCTGATGCCGAGCAGCGGCGGACGGCCCACGGTCACGGCTGTCCCCCGGCCCGCGCGACCTTGGCAATGAATTCGACCGTCTTGAGCGGGCCGCTGACGTGATGGTTGATGATCTCGAGCAGCGCCTCGCGGCAGTCGCGGTTGACGTCGGTCGGCAGCGCGGCCGCGGCGGCGTCGGCGAGGGACGTGCCCGCCAGACGGATCAGCGCCTCGCGCACCGCCGGCGGCAGCGGCCGGCCGCCGCGCGCGCACGCGCTGCAGACCGCCCCGCCTCGGTCCGGATCCCAGCGAAAGGCGACGTCGGCCGGGGCGCGCCCGGCGAAGCTGGCACCCGCGCAGCCGGCGCAGCTGTCGAGCACGGGACCGAATCCGAGGCCGCCCAGCAGGCCGATCTCGAACACCCGCAGCCGCTCCGCGCTGGCCCCCGCGCCGTCGAGGAGCCGCAGAAACTCCGTCAGCCAATCGAAGACGTTTGGCTCAGACTGGTGCGGCGCGCACAGCTTGCCCACCAGCTCGGCCGCGTAGGCGGCGTGGGCCATGCGCGCCACGTCCGACCCGAGGGCGGCGTGGCTCTCGGTGGCGTCGAAGCGTTCCAGCGTCGCCAGCTCGGCGCCGGGGCGCTCGCGCAGCGCGGCCGATCCGACCGCGCACAGCGAAAGACCGCCCGCGAAGCGTCGCTGGCTCTTGCGCGCGCCGCGCGCCAGCGCCGACACCCGTCCGGTGTCGCGGCCGAACAGCGTCACGATGCGATCCGACTCGCCGTAGTTCACGACGCGCAAGACGATCGCGGGCGTGACGAGCGATGACACGCCCAGAAATATAGCGAACTAGCTCGCGCGCGTATCGTTCGCGACGAGAGCCGGCGCCGGGTGCGCCATGCTGAGCCCCTCGCCCGATTGCGGCGGCCGGCGCAGCAGCAGCGAGAACGTGATCGTCGCGATCAGCACGAGGATGATGACGAACACCGCCACGCCGAGACCGCGGTGCCGACCGGTCTCGTCCTCGTCGGGAACGCCGCCCGCCAGGCTCGGATCGATCACCGGGCTCGCCGCCTCGACGCGCGCCGCTTCGGTCTTCGCGTTGACGGCGCGATCGAACAGACTGAGCGGACGCGCTTCGTTGATGCCGACCGCCTTCGCGTACGAACGGATGAATCCGCGGACGAAAACGTGCGCCGGCAAACTCGAAAGCGAACCCGATTCGAGTTGCTCAATCGCGGATCGCGGAACTTTCGTCGAGGCGGAGATGTCGCCGATGCTCAGCGCTCGATCTTCTCGAGCTCGGCGCAGGCAGCTTCCAAAATGCTCGTCATCCATGGAGTCGGCAATCTCCAGTGCTCGTCTTGTGGACGAGTTTTCTTTAACGTTTTTGGATAGTTACTGCCTAAAAACGCCCGCAAGCTAGCAGGGCGCGGCGCACACTGTCAAGGAAAGAATGATATCAAGATGTTAGTGGACTGCCAAATAAGTCCCGGAGATTGCTCCGAAACTCGGAAGTGCGGATAACGGCGGAACACCCTCCGGTTGCGCGTTCGACGCTCTGCGTTTCGACTTCAGACGCCCCGGGTCTCGGCGTCCCAGATGTACTTGTGCAGCTGAAGGTTCAAACGCGCCGGAAGGCGATCGCGCAGCATCCAGCCGACCAGCTCCTTCGGGTCCAGCCGCCCGTGCACGGGCGACAGCAGGACCTCGGTGCGCCCCCCCAGCTCGTGCTCGCGGATCACCTCCGTCGCCCAGCGGTAATCGGCCTCGTCGACGACGACGAACTTCACCGCGTCGCCTGGGCGCAGGCCGCGGCGCAGGAGCTCCGGGCGGTTGCGGTGCGACTCGCCTGATCCTGGCGTCTTCACGTCGATGACGCGCACGACGTCATCGGGCAGCGCGTCGAGCGGGTGGGCGCCGGACGTCTCGATCATCACCCGGTAGCCGGCGCCCAGCAGGCGCGCGGCCAGCGCGGGGAGGTCCCGCTGGAGCATCGGCTCGCCGCCGGTCAGGAGCACGAGGGGCGCGCCCAGGCGCCCCACCTCGGCCATGATCTGGTCGAGCGTCATGTCTGTGCCGCCGTGGAAGGCAAAAGCGCTGTCGCAATAACCGCAGCGCAGGTCGCACCCCGTCGTGCGGACGAGCGTGCAGGGCAGACCGGCATACTGCGTCTCACCTTGGATGCTGGTGTAGATCTCCGTGATCCTCATAGCCTGCGTGACCTCATCCTAATCGAGCTACATCGGTGGCGATCAATCGTTCGATCCGTATACTTGAAAAGTCGCCGTGAGCCACCTCGTCGCGTACTTCGGCAACGAGCCAGAGAACCTGGCCTGCGCGCTGTTCTCGGCGCGGGGCGCTCTTTATTCGAAAAGCGCGCGCGGCGGTAACGACGGTTTCGGGCTGGGCTTCGTGCAGGGCGGCGACGTGCTGCTGCGCAAGCGGCCGCGCGCCGAGACCAGCGAGGTCGATCTGTACGGGCTGGCGCGCGACACGCGCGCCGAGGCGCTGGTCGGCCGCGTCGGCCTGGCGCCCAGCGTCGGCCCCGACGGGTCGGACGCCGGAAAGACCGACGCCAGCGTGCGCGCCGAGGACGCCGACCCGTTCCGTTTTCGGTCGTGGCTGTTCGGTTCGATCGGTGAGGTGAGCGAATCGGCGTTCGAGGGCGTGCGCGAGCGGATCCTCGAGAGCACGCCGTCGTTCCTGCGCCGCAACATCCGCGGGCTGTCCGTCAGCGAGCACTTCTTTCATCTGTTCCTGGCGTTCCTGCACGACGCCGGCCTGCTGGATCAGCCGACGCCACCGCCGACCGCGGTGCACGTGGCCCTGCGCAACAGCCTGGCGTTCGTCGATCGCCTGCTGGTCGCCTCTGGATCGCAGTCGCTGAAGATCGCGCTGGTCGCGACCAACGGGCGCTGCTTCGTTGCGACCGGCTGCGCGTTCCCGATGCGCTACCTGCACGTCGAAGGGATCTCCGACTGCCCGGTCTGCCACGCCGCCAGCGATCGCACCGACCCGCAGCGCAGCGGGCGGCGGATCCCGCACGAGGCGCTGCGCGCCGTCGTCATCGAGGCAAATCGAGCCGTCGCAACGCGGCCCGGATGGATCGACATCCCCGATCGCTCGGCGCTGATCGTCGGCGCCGATCGGCAGCCGATCATCTCGTCGCTTTGATCTGAGCGCTGATCGCGTCGGGCGCAGACGGGCTTTGCCCGTCGGAGCCCATCGCGGGAGGGGTTGGGAACCCTTTGAGGGTTCCCATTGTGATCGTCGGCGCCGATCGGCAGCCGATCATCTCGTCGCTGTAGGCGCCGTCAGCCAGCGGGCGCCGTGACGACCGGGGGCGGCGTCGCGCCGGGGATGGGCGGCTTCGGGCGGCGTCGGTAGTAGACGAAGATCGTCTGGATGATCGACGCGACGGGGACCGCGAACAGCGCGCCCACCAGGCCGTAGCTGTGCTCGCCGGCGATCAGGGCGAACACGACCAGCACCGGGTGAATCTTGGCTGCATTTCCCATGATCTTCGGGTTGAGGAGGTTCGCCTCGAGCAGGTGGATCAGGATGATCCAGGCCAGCA